>NZ_JBFRFE010000087.1:0-9851 GCF_052114665.1 Stenotrophomonas sp. 2YAF22
GCTGGTGTCGGACTGGGAAGCCACCGTTGCCCACGGCCTGCCGCTGACCGAAGCCGAACAGTGGCTGGGCGCCGATTCCGATCGCGCGCGCTTCTACGAGCTGATCTCGCGCAAGACCCGTGGCCTGTCCGAAGACAGCAAGGGCGGCCGTTGGTACACCGCCGATGCGCTGGCCATGGCCTGGGCGTTGAACCCGGAAGGGCAGCTGCAGGTCGAGTCGCGGCCGCTGAATGTGGAACTGAACGGCACGTTCAGCCGTGGCGCCACCATCGTCGACTGGAACCGGCAGACCGGCCAGCCCGACAACTGTGATCTGCTGATGGCCTACGACCAGGGGCGTTTCGAGGCCCTGGTACGCCAGGCCCTGGGCGCGGACTGAGATTCGCCCCCCGCACTGGTTGCCCCGGGCGGCAACCAGTGCTTATAATGCCGCTCTTGACCACCAGCCCATTTACGGTGTGAGCCCATGAAGGCCGATATCCATCCGAACTACCGCGACGTCGTCTTCCATGACGTCACCTCCGATTTCAAGATCCTGACCCGCTCGACCATGGCGACGAAGGAAACCATCAAGTGGGAAGACGGCAACGACTACCCGCTGGTGAAGGTTGAAATTTCCTCGGCTTCGCATCCGTTCTACACGGGCAAGCACAAGGTCATCGACACCTCGGGCCGTATCGACAAGTTCCAGAAGCGCTACGCGCGCTGATACGTCGTACCCGGTTCGAACCGACGGCCGCGCTCTGCGCGGCCGTTTGTTTTTGTCCAGCGCCTACCCAACGGGCGTTTGGATGGACGGAACACTGCGTCCTTGTGACAACGCGTTTGCCGATCCCGGCCGCTCGCTGGCAGGGTGCCGGCTGCCTGTCGTCTACGACTTCTGTCTAGCGCCCGGCAAATGCTGCTGTGCGATAATGACCTGATCCCCGGCACAGGCCGAGGACGTCATTCACGTGCCTGACCAATGCGCTTGGGCAGGCGCCTTCCCATGAAGGAGCGCACACAGTGTCCGATCTTGATCAGGTCACGCTCAACGCCGGCGATAAGTCGGTCGTTCTGCCCGTCATCAAACCCACCCTCGGCAACGACTGCGTCGACATCGCGAAGCTGACCAAGGAAACGGGGTATTTCACCTACGATTCCGGTTTCACCGCGACGGCCAGCTGCAAGTCCGCCATCACCTACATCGACGGCGACAAGGGCGTGCTGCTGTATCGCGGCTACCCGATCGAGCAGCTGTCGGAGAAGTCGAGCTACGTCGAAGTGGCCTACCTGCTGATCAACGGCGAGCGCCCGAGCGCCGAGCAGCTGAAGGCCTTCACCGACGAGCTGGCAGCCGAAGCCAACGTCGATGCGTCGATCAACACCCTGATCGGCAGCTTCGCCAAGGATGCCCATCCGATGGCCATCCTGACCGCCGCCATCGCGCAGCTGTCGGGCATCTACCACGCCTCGCTGGACCTGTCCGACGCCGAACAGCGCCGCCAGGCCGCCGTGCGCCTGATCGCCAAGGTGCCGACCCTGTCGGCGCTGATCTACCGCCACGGCAAGGGCCTGCCGGCCAACAAGCCGGACACCTCGCTGGACTACGTTAGCCGCTTCCTGAAGCAGACCTTCGAGTCGGCCGACGGCAAGTACGAACTGAACCAGGACGTGGTCAAGGCGCTGGACCTGCTGTTCATCCTGCACGCCGACCACGAGCAGAACGCGTCGACCTCGACCGTGCGTCTGGTCGGTTCGACCGGTGCCAACCCGTACGCGTCGGTCGCCGCTGGCGTCACCGCGCTGTGGGGTCCGGCCCACGGCGGTGCCAACGAAGCCGTGCTGAAGATGCTGGAAGAGATCGGTTCGGCCGACAACGTCGAATCGGCCGTGCTCAAGGCCAAGGACAAGACCTCCGGCTTCCGCCTGATGGGCTTCGGCCACCGCGTGTACAAGAACTTCGATCCGCGCGCGAAGGTCATCGGTGAGATGACCGGCAAGGTGCTCAAGCAGCTGGGCGTGCAGGATCCGCTGCTGGACGTGGCCGTGAAGCTGGAACAGGCCGCGCTGCAGGACGAGTACTTCGTCGCCCGCAAGCTGTACCCGAACGTCGATTTCTACAGCGGCATCATCTACAAGGCGCTGCAGATCCCGACCGAGATGTTCACCGTCATGTTTGCCCTGGGCCGCACCTCCGGCTGGGTCTCGCATTGGCTGGAACAGCAGGTCGACCCGGAAATGAAGATCGGCCGTCCGCGCCAGGTCTACACCGGTCACGACGTGCGCGACTACCAGGGCTGATCGCTCTGCGTAGTTTGTGCTGAAGGCGCCCCGCATCCGCGGGGCGTTTTTTTTTGCTTCGCTTCGGTAGATGCCAACCTTGGTTGGCACGCTTCGGCATCCGCCAAAAAAACATCCACGCATGGCCTGGATCTACTGCGGCCCTCTGTTTTGGTTGGCACGCTGTTCGCCGCGCCAAGACCGCGTGATTCAAGGGTCTCACCAGCTTCACAAGCGCTCGCGCAGCCTCAGGACGCCAGCTGCACCCGCAGCACCTGATACGGAGCGTTCGACCCCATGAGTACCCGATTCGACCCGCCTGAGCGCGGCCCGCTTGGTCCCGACGTCGTCACTGTCGTCACCCCTCCCATCGTGCCGCCCACCAGCGAAAGCGCCGTGTCCTGGGGCGCGATCCTGGCCGGCGCCGTTGCCGCCGCCGCACTGTCTCTCATCCTGCTCATCCTGGGGGTCGGCCTGGGTCTGTCCTCGGTCTCGCCGTGGTCGTTCGAGGGCGTTTCCAAGGAAACCTTCGGCTGGACCAGCGTCGTGTGGCTCACCTTCACCGCGCTGGCCGCTTCCGGTCTTGGCGGCTATCTGGCCGGTCGCCTGCGCACCAAATGGACGCAGCTGCACGGCGATGAAACCTACTTCCGCGACACCGCGCACGGCTTTGTGTCGTGGGCCGTGGCCACGCTGCTCACTGCCGGTCTGCTGACCTCGGCCATCGGCGGCGTGCTGGGCGCCGGCGCAAAGGTGGCTGGGGCCACCGCAGGCGCCGCAGTCTCCACCGCAGGTGTTGCTGCTGCCGGTGTCGGCACCGCGGCTGCCGGCGGTCAGGAAGGCGACCTCAACTACTGGGTGGATTCGCTGTTCCGCAATGCCACCACTCCGGGCCCGGACGCAGCCGGTGCACCTCCAGTTCCGCCGGCACCGGGCGCAGCGCCGGGCAACGGCCCGATGGACCCTGCCGCACCACCGCCGCCCCCGGCCGCCGCCAGCGTTGGCCCACGTGATGCCCGCATGGCCCCGCCGCCGCGCCCGATGCCGGGCAATGGCCCGATGGGTGACCGTCGCGAAGTGCGTGCCGAAGTGAACCGCATCATCATCAACAGTCTGCAGGGAGATGGCCTGGACCCGGCCGATACCCAGTACCTGTCGCAGCTGATCGCGCGCGAGACGGGCATGAGCCCCGCCGAAGCGCAGGCCCGCGTGACCGATGTGCAGACCCGCATGCGTGCCGCGCTGGAAAAGGCCAAGACCACCGCCAAGCAGGCTGCTGATGACGCCCGCAAGGCCACGGCCTACGCCGCGCTGTGGCTGTTCATCACCCTGCTGATCGGCGCGTTCTTCGCCAGCCTCAGCGCCACCTGGGGCGGCCGTCGCCGCGACCTGTAACCCGCATCTGATGCAAGGAGACCTGCCATGAAGACGCTTCTGCTCTGGTTCTTGGGCGTACCGATTCCGCTGCTGATCCTGTACGCGATCTTCTTCTGAGATCGTGTCGTTGAGTGAGACCCATCAGGCCGCCGCAAGGCGGCCTGATGTCATCCAGGTGCGCATGAGCATCTGTAGCGTCGAGCCACGCTTGACTCACGTGCACAGCACGCACGGCAGCCAGACGCGGGCCCGGTACTACGCCTCCGCGTACCGGCTCGGCGAACACCCTAGTACACGCCGGAAGGCCGCAGAAAACGCACTCGGGCTGGCATACCCCAGGTCCATGGYGATACGGGTCACGGCCTGTCCCTGTGCCAAACGCTCGATGGCCGACAGCAGGCACACCTGCTGCCGCCACTCGGCAAAACCCACCCCGGTATCTGCGCGGAACATGCGCGTGAACGTGCGCCGGCTCATGCCTGCGTCGGCGGCAACGTCATCGAGGCGCGCTGCCAGYGAGGGAGTATCGAACAGGGCGCGGCAGACACGTGCAAGGCGCGCATCGACAGGCAGCGGTGCATGCAGGGAAAGCATCGGCATCGATGCGATTTCCGCAGCCAGCAACTGCATCAGCTTGCCCTCACGCCCGTTCTCGTCGTACAGCGCAGGCAGATCCACTGCGGCCTCCAGCAACTGCCGCAACAACGGCGATACCGCATACACGCGGCACTGCATTGGCAACGCCACCGCCGTCGCCGTCCCGGCAGACAGGAAGGCGTTGAGCATCGTCACCGGCCCCCGCATGGTCATCTCATGCGCCAGGCCTGCAGGCACCCAGCAGGCGCGCCGTGGGGGAACCAGCCAGCGCCCCTGCGGCGTGGCGACACTGATGGTGCCGCGCGCAGCGAACGCGAACTGCCCGCGCCGGTGGGCATGGCGGGGAAAGGTCGATTCCGCTGCGTAGTCGTTCGAGGTGACCACGACATCGCGTGGCAGGTCTTCGTAGGGATCAAGCAGCGAATTGCGCATGGCCCGGATTCTATAGCGATTGACCCGTCATCGACGGCGCCACTGAGGCGCGCTGCCTAGGATCGGGGATTCCCCCAACTGCACTGGAACCCTATGGCCAATACTTTTCATCGCGTGGGGCACGGATCGCACCCTGTCCTGGTCCTGCATGGCTGGTTCGGCGACGCGCACGCGTTCGAGCCCATCGAGCCATGGCTGTCGCGCAACGACTTCAGCTACATCTTCATGGACTGCCGGGGCTACGGCGGCATGCGTGACGCGCCCGGCGCGTACACCATCGACGAGATTGCATCCGATGCATTGGATCTGATGACCGCCCTCGGCCACGAGCGTTTCAGCGTCGCCGGTCATTCGATGGGCGGCATGGCCATAGAACGCATGGCGGTGCTTGCGCCGGAACGGGTGCGCGGCATGGTGGCCATCGCGCCGGTGCCCTGCGGTGGTATTGCCTACGACGCCGCGACGCGAAGCCTGCTTGAAGCGGCAGCCGGGGACGTCGGCATCCGTCGGACCATCATCGATCGCAGTACCGGCGGACGGCTGCCTGCGCAATGGCTCGACTGGAAGGCCGCGTACTCGGCGGCACATGCTTCACCTGCAGCATTTGCTGCCTATCTTCCAGCCTGGGCGGATACCGATTTCAGCAATGAGATCGTCGGCAATCATCGGTTGAAGGTGCTGGTGGGTGGTCACGATCCCACCTTCAACCGTGCACTGATGGAGCGCACCTATCTGCGCCGCTACCGGCAGGCCACGATGGAGGTCCTGCAGGATGCCGGGCATTACCCGATGAACGAGACGCCGCTGGCCCTGGTGGCGGCCATGGAATCGTTCCTGAAAGACGCGTCGGGTCCGGAATGAATGATTTCTGACATGGGATGTCGTTTTCACATCTTTTCGGATCTATTGCATGGGCATCACATTCGAGGCGATAGAACCTGAGGGTACTTATCCCTGCATGGAGAACACCATGAACCGACGACTCACCCTCGCGCTCTTTGCTACCTCCTTGAGCCTGTTCAGCGCTGGGGCCTTTGCCCAGTACACCGGCCCGGGCGCCACCAGTGCCGTCACCACGGTCGCCGAGGCGCGCGACCAGCGTGACGATCAGCCGGTGGTGCTGCAGGGCACGCTGGTGGCCAAGATCGGCCACGAGCGCTACCGCTTCAAGGACGCCACCGGCGAGATCGATGTGGAAATCGACGACAAGGATCTGCCCAGCCACCAGGCCGTCAGCGCGACCACCGTGGTGGAGCTGCACGGTGAAGTGGATACGCATCGCTTCAAGCCCACCGACATCGACGTGGATCATGTGCGGATCGTCGGCACGCGTTGAGACGGCGGCATTGCACCCGTACGTCGAGCATGGCTCGACTCTGCAAAGTGCATGCCGCGCAATGAGGTTTGTTGCAAAGACCGAATGAGGAAGTTTGCATAACCCTCAAACATTGAACGCCTTCAAGGAATCTCCTTAACGTTCAGCTATTTAGGAATGCTTGAATGGCCGGCGAGGGGTAGGCGTACCTAACATTCTCTCGTCGGCCGCACCCACCTCTGCGGACGGCGCTTCCCTCCCTTTCTCCTTGGGGAGGGGAGCTTTCATATCCCCCTGTCCGAGAGAGACAACCATGCACGCCATTCTGAAGAAGGCCACGCTCGCTGCAGCGCTGGCCACCGTTTCGCTGTCCGCCCATGCATTCGACGCCGACATCAAGGTCTGGGCCAATGTCGACCCGACCCTGGCCCTGCTCAAGGCCGATGGCACCGCGCTGGATTCGGTCGTCAACATGGTCCACAACCCGGTCACTGGCCTGGTGCCGTGGTCGCAGCAGGTGCGCGTCTACTCCAACGATGAAGACAAGGACATCGAAGTGCGCGTCGGCAGCACGCCGCAGCTGCTCAACACCGATGGCAGTGGCGCACCGGTGCCGCTGACCGTCAGCCTCAACGGCAAGGCGCTGACCGTGGCCGCGCAGGACTTCTCCGCCTCTGACCTCTACGACGGCGCGCTGCCGGGCGCATCGATTCCGATGCCGCTGCGTATCGCGCAGACCGTCCAGGCGCCGATCGCCAAGGGCGGTACCTACGAAGGCATCGTCACCATCGCCCTGGTGCAGAAGCCCTAAGTCTGCTGCCGCGCCGGCCCGCTTGCCGGGCCGGCCGCTTCCGGTAACACCCCCATGAAATCTCCCGCACCCGCCGTCACCCGGCTGGCGGTCGCGCTCGCCCTGTCGTTGGCCACGCCCTTGGTCGCGGCGCGCGGCGTTCCCGCCGGTTTCGAGGATCTGGTCGAAGGCCAGACCGAACAACTCGAGGTACGCCTGTTCGGTCGTTCGACCGGGCTGGTGCCGGTGCGCGTGACCTTGGAACACGTGCAGCTGGAGGCCCCGGCCGAGGCGCTGCAGGCATTGCAGCTGCCGGCCGAGGCACAGGCCGCGTTGTTGCCGGCGCTGTCGCAGCCGCTGCCGCGCAACAGCCATCTGGCCTGCCGTTATGGCGGCGCCAGTGCCGGTTGCGGTTACATCGATCCCCCCGAGGAGCCCACCGCCGTGCGCGCGCTGTATGACGAAGGCGAGGGCGCCGTGCGCCTGTTCGTCGCCCGCCAATGGATTCCCGGCGAGCCGGCCGCCGAGCGCTACCACCAGGTCAGCGCCAATGCCGAAAACGCCTTCCTGCACCAGCACACGCTCAATGTCAGTGGCGGCCGCGGCTACCAGTCGCTGGCCGCGCAGGGCATGGGTGCGCTGGGCGTGTTCCAGCGCGGGCACCTGTCCGCCGACTGGACCTTCAGCCAGCAGCATTACCGCGGTGGCCGCGCCAACCGCGACTTCCAGCTGGACAACGCCTATTACCGCCATGACCTGGGGCAGCAGCACTACCTGCAGGCCGGGCGCATGGATCGCCGCAACCTGAGCAGTCCGCAGGGCGGCACCTTCAGTTTCAGCATGCTGCCGATGGATCGCTTCCAGGGCCTGCGCCTGGGTACCACGCAGGCCTACGTGGATGCCGYCGCCGCCGTGCAGGCCACGCCGCTCACCGTGCTGCTGGCACGTGATGCGCGGGTGGATGCCTTCGACGGCGAGCGCCTGCTGCAGACCTTCTACCTGCAGGCCGGCATCAACCAGCTCGATACGCGCCGGTTCCCGCTGGGCAACTACACCATCACCCTGCGCATCTACGAAGACGGCGTGCTGGTGCGCAGCGAGGACGCGCCGTTCGACAAGGGCGGCGACTGGACCGACAGCAGCGTGCAGTGGTTCCTGCAGGGCGGGCGCCGCAACGAACGCCGCAGTGATCGTTTCGATGATGAGCTGGCGGCGATGGGCGGCGTGCGCGTGCCGATGTCGCGCAACGTGGCGATGACGGCCGGCCTCGCCGATCTGGGCGGTTTCAGCTATGGCGAACTGCGGCTGGACCTGCGCCACGTCTTCGCCACCCAGGAGATCCGCGCCACCTTCAGCGGCATGCACGGCAGCGATGGCAGCCGTGGCCAGCAGCATCAGCTTTCGTATCGTCTCCGCGCCTCGTGGAATGTGTACCACCAGCGCATGCGTGGCCGCGCCTGCCAGTTCGAGGACGATGCGCGCGACCGGCTCGGTTGTGCTGATTCGCTCAGCGCCTCGATGGCGCTGCCGGTGGCTGGCGGCAATGCCTATCTGGCCTACACCCGTCGCCAGACCTGGCGCGCAGGCACCGTGCAGCCGGGGCTGGGGGATGATCCGCTGGCGGGGCTGGACCCGCTGTTGCCGCCGTGGATTCCACAGCCCACGCGCGTGCCGCAGCTCAGCCGCACCTGGCAGGCCAGCTACAGCCGCAGCCAGCGCTGGGGCGAGTTCAGTGTCTCCAGCCGCATCGGCGTATGGCAGCAGACCAGCGGCGGCGGCCTGCGCGACGGGCGTGACCGCGGCATCTATTTCAACTTCAGCCTCAACCGCCTGCAGCGCGGCGACCACGGCAGCTCGCAGCGTCGCTACGGCCTGGATGTGCGCCAGCCGCATCACGCACGACCGGACGTCAACTACAGCGCCGGCCAGACCCTGCGCCAGGAGTACGAAGACCAGTACCGCGAAGTGTCCGGCGAACTACGCGGCAACAACAACGAACGGTACAGCGCCACGCTGAGCGGGCAGCTGCAGAACCGCATCGGCCAGACCGGTGCCACGGTATCGCGCTACCAGCACCAGGGCGGCAACGAGGTGGCGTACAGCGCCACACACAGTTCCGGCCTGGCCATCGGCTCGCGCGGGCTGTACTGGGGCGCAGGCGTGGGCGCCGATGCCGGGCTGGCGGTGCAGGTGGACGGCACTGACGATCTGGACCTGACCGGCGTTGCCGCCGAACTGCAGGTAGGCGGACTGCGCCGGCAGCGGCTGAAGCTGGGCGAACGCCGCCTGCTGCCGGTGTCCGCCTACCAATCGCACCGCGCCGAAGTGCAGGACGCCAGCGCTCTGGACAGCATCGCGGCCGTGCGGGTGAGCGGCGTCGGCGGCGCGCGCCCGCTGTTCCTGTCGCCCGGGCGGCTGGTGCGCATGCCGGTGCCGATTGAAGTGACCTACACCTTCATCGGCAACGCCCACGACATCGCCGGTGCACCGCTGCGCGGCGCCCGCATTCTCAACGCGCCGGTGCCCGGCACCGGCAGCAATGGAGGCTTCGTGGCCGACTTCCCACGACGCGAAACGACCCTGTACCTGCTGCAGGACGACCGGCTGCTGCACTGCCCGCTGCAGGTGCGCGAGCGCCGCAGCGTGGTGATGCTGGTGGGCACCGTGCAGTGCGAGCCCCTGGCCGTGGCGCAGTTGCCCGCCGACATCCGCCATCAGGCACGGGTGACGCGACTGCTGCAGGAGCAGGCGTTGATTGCCRCCACGCCGCAGACCGCGGCCGCGGGAGGTGCGCTGTGAACCGCCGGGTGTGGTGGGTGATGGCAGTGTTGTGTGCGTTGGTGGTGTTGGCGCCGCGGGCGATGGCGCAGCGGCCGCCGGAAACGCATCCGACCAGTGAGCATCGCGACATCGTGATGAGCTGGGATCGCTCTGCGATGCCTGGGGATATCGAGTTGTGGGCGCCGAGGACGGTTATGGGCTACAGCAGGGATCACAATCTGCAGTACGGTCGAATCCATCTGACATGCGAATCGAACTCGACCACGAGTACAGGCTTGTGCCCGACTAGTGGACTAG
>NZ_JBFRFE010000088.1:0-9747 GCF_052114665.1 Stenotrophomonas sp. 2YAF22
TGACCCTGCTGCGCGGCGCGATCGACGCTGCCGACGCCGGCCAGCTGCCATTGGACAAGGCGCAGCGCTACAACACGCGCAGTGCCATCGCCGGTTACTCGCGCGACTGGGGCGTAACCGCCTCGGCCGGCTACCGTGGGTCGCGCCAAGCAGCCACCAACCTGGGCGGGGCATCGATCAGCACGCCCGGCGCTTCGGTGTTCAGCACGCTGGAAGCCTTCTGGCGGCCGCAGGCCACCAACAACCAGCACGGCACGCTGGAAGCCTACGCGCGCATCGCCAATACCTTGTACGACGAAGGCGGTACGTTCGAATCGTTGCTGTTCACCGACCCCTGCACCGGGCAGGCGACGCCGGACAACCGTGAACGCGCAGAGCGCCTCAGCCGTTCGCGTTCGATCGCCGGCTGGCCATCCACCGTTGGTTCGTTCGGCGTGCGCTATGCCTTCGGCCAGACCGGCCTCAGCGTCGGCCTGGAACGCCGCCAGTTCCTCGGCAGCGCGACCCGGCGCGGCGGCATCTATGCCGACTCCGCCGCCATCCGCTGCCAGATCCAGATCGAATCCGAACGCCCGCTGCAGGCCAACCTGCTGGCCCGTTACCGGCTCAACGACAGCGCCGGTGGCTGGATGACCTACGCCACCTACGGGTTCTACAACGGCACCGGCGTGCGCACCGACGTCACCCAGTGGTGGACGATCAGCGGCTACGCCCAGGCCGGCCTGAGCTGGGATGACAACCGTGCCCACTTCACCGTCGATGCACTCGACGCCAACGGCGCGCCGTCCCAGCGCGTAAGTGAATCCAATGGCCGCCTGCGCCGCCAGCAGGCCTTCGCCGCGGCAGAACTGCGGGCCGGGCGCAATTACCGCTTCGGTGCCGACCAGACCCGCTGGCTGCTGACCCCTTACCTGGTGCTGGGCGCGGACTGGCAGGACCAGCGCTCGCGGGTGCGCGGCATCGACTATCCCGGCATCGGGCCGCAGTCGTTCAACCTGTCCGACACCCAGCGCAGCTGGTCGCTCGGGGCCGGTCCTGGCGTCGGCGTCCGTTACTGGTTCCGCGAAGACCACTACAACGCGGCGCGCTCCTACCTGGACCTGTCGGTGTCCTACCGCTTCGCCATCGGCGGCGGCGATACCCAGCGGGCCAAGGGCCTGTTCGCAACCGCAACCCTCTACTACTGACTCCGCACGAAGGATCTGCAGATGAAGCCTGTTCCGCTCTCCACCACCGCGCGTCGTCCGCGCATGCTCCTGCTGGCCGCACTGTGCGCGCTGGGCCTGGTCAATTCCGTGCAGGCACAGGCGCCTGCAACCACCATCGCCGCCGCCGCACAGGACTCGTCCATCGTGCTGACTGGCAAGGATGGCTGGCTGTTCCCGGCCTGGGGCAGCCTGACCGACGTCGATAGTGCCGCCGTCGCCCGCAACACGGCGCTGATCGCCGAGGCGCAGCGCACGCTGGCCGCCGCCGGGGTCAAGTTGCAGGTGCTGGTGCTGCCGGACAAGGCCCTGTTCTATGAAGACAAGCTGCCCGATGGCAAGCGCCTGGGCGATGCGGTGCGTGGTCGCTATGCGTTGGAACTGGAGGGATTGGTCAATGCCCACGTGCCGGCTGTCGATGCGTTGCAGGCGATGCGGCAGGTCAAGCAGGGCGGCCAGGAGGTGTTCTATCGCAGCGATCAGCACTGGACCCAGCCGGCCGCCGACGCAGTGGCCGCTGCCGTCGCCGCGAAGGTGAAAGAGCAGGTGCCGACCCTGGCCGGGCAGGCCGGCAGCGGCATGCCGCTGGGCAGCGAGATCAAGGAACGCCGCTTCGGCGATCTGGCCGAGCTGTTCCTGACCGATGAACAGCGCAAGGCGATCGGCCGCGATACCTTCACCGTGCGCCGCCAGGCCGAACAGCAGTCGCTGCTGGATGATGCACCGGCGCCGGTGCACGTGACCGGCCACAGCATGGTGCAGCCGTATTTCGGTTTCCCGCAGAAGCTGTCCAACCTGATCGACCGCCCGGTATCGGTGAACTGGAAGCCCGGCAACGTCGGCCACTGGGTGATGCTGCTGGAGTACCTGGAATCACCCGCGTTCAAGCAGAACAAGCCGCAGGTGCTGGTCTGGCAGATGTTCGAACCGTCCTACCCGCAGGGCCCGGATGCACGCGGCCAGTGGGACAACGCCTCGATCATGACCCCCGAACAATGGAAGGCACGCCTGCACAAGGCGCTGGGGCAGTGATCCGATGAATGCCCGTCCCGGGGCGCCCGCGCCCCTGCCACCTGCTGTCCCACCGCGTGCCCATCGGCTGACCGCCGTGGTGGTATCGGCATTGCTGCTGATCGGCGTCTGCGCCGGTGCCTGGATGCTGGCCAACGCCAAGCTGCCGGCCGAGAAGCTGCTGCCCTCGCGCTGGGCAGATGGCGAAGCCGGGCAGGCGATCAACCAGGCCCTGCGGCTGCCGATCCAGGCCCAGGGCGACCTGCTGGGGGCCGCCGTGCGCTATCGCCTGCTGGGCGATCTTGGCGAGCAGGTGGCGCTGGGGTGCCCGGACTGGCTGTTCTATCGCGATGGCCTGCGTCCGCAGCCGGGTGCCGGTGCCAAGGTATTCAACGATCGCGTGCGCCTGATGCAGCACTGGTCGCAGCAGTTGCAGGCCACCGGTGCGAAGCTGCTGGTGGTGGTGGTGCCGGACAAGTCGCGCATCGAGCAGGCGCACACCTGTGGCCTGCGCTATTCCGAACCGATGCGTGCGCGCTACGGGCAGTGGCAGCAGGCCTTGTCCGCTGCCAACGTGGCCAGCGTGGACCTGCTGCCGGTGCTGGCCGGGCAGGACGCGCCGGTGTTCTTCCGTACCGACGTGCATATGAACCGCATTGGCGCGCAGCGCGCGGCCGACGCGGTGAGCGCGGTGGCATTGCCGCTGCTGGGCGGGCAGGGCAGCCAGGCCTTCGAGGTTGGGCCACTGGGGACACCGAAGCCGCGCATGGGCGACCTGATCGTGCTGGCGGGCCTGGAACACGCACCGCCATCATGGCGGCCGCCGCTGGACCTGGAGCCGGAGCAGGTCATCGCGCCGCTGCGCAGTGGCGGCCTGCTGGACGAAACCCCGCCGGTGGAGGTGCTGCTGCTGGGCAGCTCCAACGGCCGCCGCAGCCTGTTTGCCGAACGCCTGGGCCATGGCCTGGGGCGCGAAGTGTGGAACCAGAGCATGGACGGCGGCCAGTTTTCCGGCGCACTGCTGGCGGCACTGCCGCAGCAGTCGACGTGGCCGCCTACCGTGAAACTGGTTATCTGGGAATTTTCCGAAATGGCCCTGTCCCTGCCGCTGACCGAAGGCGAGCAGAAGGCATTGGCCGGTATCGACTGAGCGCCGACCGACCATGCTGTTCAACTCTTTCCTGTTCCTGCTGATATTCCTGCCGATCGCGCTGGGTGTGCACTACCTGCTGGGCGCGCTGCAGCCCCGGTTGGCCGCGCTCTGGTTGTGCGTGGCCTCGATCGTGTTCTACGGCTGGTGGAATCCGCAGTTCGTGATCCTGCTGGCCGGCTCGATCGTCTTCAACTACCTGGTCAGCCTGGTGATCCTGGCGCTGGCCAAACGTCCCCGGTTGCAGCTGCTGGCCACTGCGCTGGGCGTGGCCGCCGACATCCTGCTGCTGGTGCATTACAAGTACTTCGCGGCGATGGTGAACTTCGTCCACGACATCGGCTTCAACGTCGGCCCGATGGACACACTGATTCTGCCGCTGGGCATTTCCTTCTTCACCTTCACCCAGATCGGCTACCTGCTGGACTGCCGTGCCGGCGTGGTCAACGACCGCAGCCCGCTCAGCTATGTCCTGTTCGTGACCTTCTTCCCGCACCTGATTGCCGGCCCGATCCTGCACCACAAGGAGATGATGCCGCAGTTCAGCAAGCGCGAGACCTATCGCTTCCAGGCCGAGAACCTGTCCATCGGCGGCATGCTGTTCGTCATCGGCCTGGCCAAGAAGGTACTGCTCGCCGACAGCATCGCGCCGTATGCCGATGCCGGCTTCGCCTCCACCGGCGATGTGCAGTTCTGGGGCGCGTGGGCCACCGCGCTCAGCTATGCGTTGCAGCTGTACTTCGATTTCTCCGGCTATTCGGACATGGCGCTGGGCCTGGCCCGCATGTTCGGCATCCGCTTCCCGCTGAACTTCAATTCGCCGTACAAGGCCACCAGCATCATCGACTTCTGGGCGCGCTGGCACATGACGCTCACCCGTTACATCACCGCCTACCTGTACTACCCGGTCGCGATGGCCGTGACCCGCTGGCGCACCCGCCATGGCCGTGCCACCGGCCCCACGGCAGTGGCATCGGCTGGCGGCTTCTTCTCGATGATCGTGTTGCCCACAGTGTGGGCGATGGGCCTGGCCGGCATCTGGCATGGCGCCGGCATGCAGTTCCTGATCTTCGGCCTGCTGCATGCCACCTACCTGGTCATCAACCATGCGTGGCGGGTCTTTGTCGGCGGTCGCAAGCCGGCCGCGATGCGCAAGCTCAATCCGTTCCAGCACGCGGGCTACCTGCTGGTGACCTTCGGCGCGGTGCTGGTGGCGCAAGCGTTCTTCCGCGCCGATGGCGTGCACGATGCGTGGCAGCTGGTGCAGGGCATGTTCGGCGTGCGCGGCTGGGAAAGCATGGAGAACCTTGGCCATGTCGCAGGCATGGGCCTGGCCGATGGCGTGCGTCTGCTGCTGGGCCATCACCTGCAGCTGCTGTACATCCTGGTGGCACTGGCCATTGTCTGGCTGGCACCGAACGCGCACCAGATCATGGGTGTGTATTCTCCCGCGCTGGCAAAACCCAGCCCGGCACCCCGCGCGTGGATGCGCTGGCAGCCCAATTGGGCCTGGCTGCTGGTGATGCTGGTGCTGCTGTCGCTGTGCCTGCTGAACCTGCACAAAGAAACCCGTTTCCTTTATTTCCAGTTCTGACAAGGTGGATTCCAACATGGACAAGCAGACAATCCAGAACCAGCTCATCGATATCGTCGAGGCGGTGATTGGTACCCGCGTGCAGCCGGACGAATACATGGAATCGTTCTTCGATTCGATGTCCAAGGTGCAGCTGATGGTCGAGGTCAAGGACCGTCTTGGCGTCACCCTGCCGGTGGATGAAATCGACGCCCTGGTTGATTCGGTGCAGGTGCTGGCCGACTACGTGGCCGAGCACCGCCCCAGCTGATCGCCCGCGGGTACTGGAGGTAGCGCGATGTACTTCGATTTCGACCAATGCCGTTTCGCCGACCTGGATGTTGCCACGCAGGCACCCGCCCTGCATGCGGCCGATGGCGTACTTGATTGGGCCGGGCTGCATCGCGCCACCCAGCAGTGGATCGATCGTGCGCGTGCTGCTGGCCTGGGGCAGGGCGATGCGTTGGTGATCTCCGGGCACAAGGAATCCGCCTTCGTGGTGGCCATGCTCGGCTGCCTCTGCCTGGGCGTGACCTACGTACCGGTGGACACCATCAACCCGCCAGCCCGCCTGCAGCGCATCACCACGCTGGTGCACGCACGTGCGGTCTACGATGCTGCCGCCGACGCGTTCCTGCCCGGTGCCGACGCGCCGCGAGCGCTGGCGGTGCCGGATCTGGCCTACATCATGTTCACCTCCGGCAGCACCGGCGACCCCAAAGGCGTGCAGATCGGCCGCGACAGCGTTGCGCTGTTCACCGGCTGGATCCGCGACTGCCTGACGCTCGGCCCGGCGCCAGCGTTCATGAACCAGATGCTCTTCAGCTTCGACTTCTCGCTGTTCGATCTGTGCGGAGCACTGGGCCTGGGCGGCTGTTGCGTGCTGTGCCCACGCGAGGTGATCGCCAGCAGCGAACAGTTCGTCGATCATCTGCGGGATTCGCGCGTGGCCGTATGGGCATCCACGCCCTCGTTCGTGCGCCAGCAGATGCTCAATCCGCGTTTCGACGCCGCGCACCTGCCCGACCTGCAGGTGTTCGTGTTCGGTGCCGAATCACTCACGCCGCGCGTGGCTGAAGAGTTGTGGGCGCGCTTCCCGCAGGTGCGCATCATCAATTCCTATGGGCCGACCGAAGCCACCTGTTCCACCACGTGGGTGGAAATCGATCCGGCATTGCGTGCGGCGGCACCCAACCCGTTCCCGATCGGCATCGGCAAGCCCTATGCCGAGGTGTTCCTCGATGATGGTGAGATCTGCATGGCCGGCGACCATGTGATGCGTGGCTATCTCGAGCGCCCAGACCTGGATGCCGGCGTGTTGTTCGAACACAACGGCAAGCGTGCGTACCGCAGCGGTGATCTGGGTGATGTCGACGCGCAGGGTCGATTCTATTTCCGTGGCCGCCGCGACGACCAGATCAAGCTCAACGGCTACCGCATTGAACTGGCCGAGGTCGATGTCGGTCTGGCCCGCCTGCCCGGCGTCGTCGCTGGAGCCGCCGTGGTACTACGGCGGCCCGATGGCAGCCTGGTGCGGATGATCGGCTTTGTTGAAACCACGCAGCCACAGACCGGCCCACTGCAGCGTCCGCCAGCGGACCTGGCGGATTGGAAGGGCCAGCTCGAACGTTACATGCCGCCTTATATGATCCCTTCCGAGCTGTTCGCCGTGGATGCGCTGCCGCAGACGATCAGCAACAAGGTGGATCGCAAGCAACTGGAGCAGCGCTACCAGATCCTGGCGCGCACGCTCCGCACGACGGAGAAACCCGCATGAACACTGTCCTGAAATCGCTGGTCGCCACCGCGCTGCTGCTGTCGCCGTGCGCAGCCTTCGCCCAAGGCGCACCGGAAGGGCGCCTGGCCCAGTTGTATGCCGCGCGCCCGCCCGCTGGCTCTGCCTTCGTGCGCGTGCTCAACCCGGGCAGCACGGTGCTCAAGGCCGGTATCGGCAATGGCGCCGACCAGAACGTCGGGCCGGCAACACGCGCTACCCGTTATGCGATCGTTGAAGGCGGCAAGCCGTTCAGCGTGCGCGTGGCCGGCAAGGCCCGCACGCAGCCAGCGGTGGCCGCCGGCAGTTTCACCACCCTGGTGCTGGATCCCGGCGCAGCGGCCAAGCCCTTCAACGTGCTCGAAGACGGTGGTGGCAGCAGTGACGCCCTCAAGGCCGAGATCCGCTTCTACAACCTCGCCGCCAATTGCATCCAGGGCAAGCTGGCAATGGCCGACAAGGGCGCAGTGGTGTTCCCGGCGGTCGCCGCTGGCCGTAGTGCCGCGCGTGGCATCAATCCGGTCAAGGCACGGCTGGTGGCCGGTTGCGGCGGCAAGGACAGTGCTGCAGTCGAACTGCCTGCGCTGCAGCCCGGCGATCACTACAGCCTGTTCCTGACCGGTAGCGCCAACGCACCGGTGCTGCAGGGCCAGCTCAGTGGCACCGACGCGGTGGGCCGCTGATCCGATGGCAGACCGGCCGGTATTCCGCGAGGACCACGCACTGTTCCGCGACCAGGTCCGTCGCTTCATCGACGCCCAGATCGCGCCCGGGTACGCGCAGTGGGAGCGCGATGGCATCACACCCCGTGCGCTGTGGCGCGCGGCGGGCGAGGCTGGGCTGCTCAACTGCCAGTTGCCCGAGCCGTACGGCATGGGGGGCGACTACGGCCACGCCGCCTGCGTGATCGAGGAACTGGCACGCGCCAACTATCTGGGCATCGGCTTCTCGATCCACTCGGACATGGTCGCGCCGTATCTGATGCAGTACGCCACGCCAGCCGTGCGCGATGCCTGGTTGCCGAAGATGGCGCAGGGCCAAGCGATCGGCGCGATTGCGATGACCGAGCCCAATGCCGGCAGTGACCTGAAGACGGTTCGCACCCGTGCCGACGCGGTGGATGGCGGATATCGACTGAACGGGCAGAAGACCTGGATCACCAACGGCAGCAATGCCGACGTCGCCGTGGTGGTGGCCACCGTCGCCCCGGAACTCGGTGCCGGCGGCCTGACGTTGTTCTGCGTGGACCTGGCCGCTGCGGGTGTCAGCCGCGGTGCCCCGATGGCCAAGATCGGCCAGCATGCGCAGGACACCACCGAACTGTTCTTCGAAGACGTGTTACTGCCGGCCGATCACCTGCTGGGTGAGGAGCGGCGCGGATTCGGTTATCTGGAAGAACACCTGGCGGCCGAGCGCCTGGCCATCGCATTGCGTGCGGCGGCGTCGGCCGAAGGCATGCTGGCTGCGACAGTGGCTTACGTGCGCCAGCGCAAGGCCTTCGGTCGGCTGCTGATCGACCACCAGAACACGCGCTTCGTACTGGCCTCGGCCACTGCACAACTGGCGATGCTGCGCAGCTTCCTCGACCAGTGCCTGGGCGAGCAGATCAGCGGGCAACTGGATCCTACCCGCGCGGCCATAGCCAAGCTCAACGCCACCGAAATCCAAGGGCAGGTGCTGGACGACCTGCTGCAGCTGCATGGTGGCTACGGTTACAGCAGCGAATATGGAATTGGCCGCGCTTGGGCCGACGCGCGCGCACTACGGATTTTCGGTGGCACCAGCGAGATCCTGCGCGACATCATCGGCCGCACGCTGTAGCGCTTTTTGCGCGTCGGTACCGGGGTCAGATCCCCCACCGCTTGCGCAATGCGGCCGCTTCCGGCGTGTCCTGCGACAGCCAAGGGTCCAGCGCGTACACCAGCACGTGCTCGGCGCCGCTGTCGCGTGCCCAGGCCAGCTGTCGCTCGATACGGGCGGCATCAGCGGTTTCGCCCTTGAACTGGGTGCCGTCGTTGTTCTCGCCGGGCAGCTCGCGGAACAGTTCGACGATGGCATCGAAGGCCACGCCACGCGTGCGCAGATGCTGCAGCAGCGGCTGCAGCTGCTGTACGTTGCCGGCGCCGGCAACACCCACGCCGTCCTGCACCATGGGTCTGACCGATGCCTGCGCGAGAACGGCATCCCACAGGGTTACCAGGTCGCCCTGGGTCTGCAGGCGGCTGAAATAGCAGGAGATCGCGCAGTCGCCACCACGCTCGACCGCCGCCTGGGAGATGCCGTGCAGCCACTGCGCCAACCATTGCTGACGGGCGGGATCGGCCCAGTGGTACTGCTCGAGTTCGTAGGGGATGTACCAGCCATTGAATGCCTGCAGGCGAGACCAGGGCGCCTGCGCCAGCCAGGCCCGCGCCTGCGCCAGGCTGTCGGCGAAGAAGGCCTGCAGTGCGGCGTCGTCTCCGCCGATGGCCTGCCACCAGCGTTGCTGGAACGGCAGGCCGACGCGAACCGCGATACCGGCTTCCGAGGCTGCGGTGAACAGCATGCGCACACTGGTATCGGGTAGTTGCCAATCACCCTCGGCGCCACCGACGATGCCGCTCCATTGCAGCACCAGCTGCCTGCAGCCGAGTCTGCGTGCCAGCTGCAGCGAGCGTTGCCAATCGGCCATGCGCCACTGCAGGTGGCTGCGCCACGGCTGCAGGAAGGTGCCGTCCACCTGTTCCGGCAGCGAACAGCCGGGCAGGGTGGTCAATGCCGCCGCTACGGGCGCCAGCAGGGCGGCGCGCAGCAGGCGCCGGCGCAGTGGCGAAGATGGATCGGGAGGCAGCAGGGGCGTGGACATGCGGTCATCATCCCAGAGCACCGTTCGCAACGGGTGAACCGGGCCACGCATGGTGAACATGCGCCCACCGGATCACTCCAGCGCGTAGCGCAGCACGAACAGCACCGCCACCAGCCACACCGCCGGGTGCACCTCGCGCCAGCGGCCGGTGCCGGCCTTCAGCGCGGCATAGGCAATGAAGCCGAACGC
>NZ_JBFRFE010000089.1:0-9723 GCF_052114665.1 Stenotrophomonas sp. 2YAF22
GGCTGCGATCGAAGCTGCCGGCGGCAGCGTAACGGAGTAAGAGAATCATGGCGCAAGCTGGCATCGGTAACCTCGCGGGCGGAATGGGCAAGTTCACTGAACTTCGCCAACGTTTGCTGTTCGTCGTCGGGGCTTTGATCGTCTATCGCATTGGCTGCTACGTGCCGGTGCCGGGCGTCAATCCCGATGCCATGCTTGCCATGATGCAACAGCAGGGCGGCGGCATCGTGGACATGTTCAACATGTTCTCGGGCGGCGCCCTGCACCGTTTCAGCATTTTCGCGCTGAACGTGATGCCGTACATCTCGGCATCGATCGTGATGCAGCTGGCTGTGCACATCTTCCCCGCCTTGAAGGCGATGCAGAAGGAAGGTGAGTCCGGCCGCCGCAAGATCACCCAGTATTCGCGCATCGGCGCTGTGCTGCTCGCAGTGGTGCAGGGTGGTTCGATCGCGCTGGCGCTGCAGGGCCAGGTGTCGCCGACCGGCGCACCGGTCGTGTACATGCCGGGCATGGGCTTCGTGCTCACTGCCGTGGTCGCACTGACCGCCGGCACCATGTTCCTGATGTGGGTTGGTGAGCAGGTGACCGAGCGCGGCATCGGCAACGGCGTTTCGCTGATCATCTTCGCCGGTATCGTGGCGGGCCTGCCGGGTGCGGTCATCCACACCTTCGACGCCTACCGCGACGGCAACATCCAGTTCATCCAGCTGCTGCTGATCGCCATCGTCGTGCTCGCCTTCACCTTCTTCGTGGTGTTCGTCGAACGCGGCCAGCGCCGGATCACGGTGAACTACGCGCGCCGCCAGGGCGGTCGCAACGCGTACATGAACCAGACCTCGTTCCTGCCGCTGAAGCTGAACATGGCCGGCGTCATCCCGGCGATCTTCGCCTCGAGCCTGCTGGCCTTCCCGGCCACCCTGGCCATGTGGTCGGGTCAGGCTGCCAACCAGAGCACCTTTGGCCAGACCCTGCAGAAGGTCGCCAATGCCCTGGGTCCGGGCGAGCCGCTGCACATGATCGTCTTCGCCGCGCTGATCACCGGTTTCGCGTTCTTCTACACCGCGCTGGTGTTCAACTCGCAGGAAACCGCCGACAACCTGAAGAAGTCGGGCGCGCTGATTCCGGGTATCCGTCCGGGCAAGGCCACCGCCGACTACATCGACGGCGTGTTGACCCGACTGACTGCTGCCGGTTCGGCTTACCTGGTGATCGTCTGCCTGCTRCCGGAACTGATGCGCACGCAGCTGAACGCCTCGTTCTATTTCGGCGGTACTTCGCTGTTGATCGTGGTGGTGGTGGTGATGGACTTCATCGCCCAGGTGCAGGCGCACCTGATGTCCCACCAGTACGAGAGCCTGCTGAAGAAGGCCAACCTGAAGGGCGGCAACCGCGGTGGTTTTGCTCGCGGCTGATTAGCCTGTTATACTTTCGTCTTCCTGACGTGATGGTCCTCCGCTTCGCGGACTCTGGCCACACAAACGAAGGGCGGCCCCCGCAGCGGTTCCGGGTGGGGGTGTGATGAGGTGGTCCCGCGCTGGAGTAGCGCGGGCGGCCCGGGAGGCAACTCCAGGTCCAACCCCATCCGGCGCCGGAGCCTGGGCACACTCCCCGGGCCGGGTTCATGAAACCTCTGGTTTCACGGGCTTCCAAGTAAACCGGAACCTTGTTAGTATCACTGGTTCACTTTTTTGATCCATCCTGCCGGATCGGCGTGCCTTGAGCGCGCTGTCGGCCATCACTCAGCTGGAGAACCGCGTCATGGCGCGTATTGCAGGCGTCAACCTGCCAGCCCAGAAGCATGTCTGGGTCGGGTTGCAAAGCATTTACGGCATCGGCCGTACCCGTTCGAAGAAGGTCTGCGAAGTCGCAGGCGTCACTTCGACCACCAAGATCCGCGATCTGTCGGAGCCGGAAATCGAGCGCCTGCGCGCCGAAGTCGGCAAGTACATCGTGGAAGGCGATCTGCGCCGTGAAATCGGTATCGCGATCAAGCGCCTGATGGACCTGGGCTGCTACCGCGGCCTGCGTCACCGTCGCGGTCTGCCGCTGCGTGGCCAGCGCACCCGTACCAACGCCCGCACCCGCAAGGGCCCGCGCAAGGCGATCAGGAAGTAAGGGACATATAAATGGCTAAGCCTGCTGCTAAGACCAAGAAGAAGATCAAGCGCGTCGTCACCGACGGCGTTGCCCACGTCCACGCTTCGTTCAACAACACCATCGTGACCATCACCGACCGTCAGGGCAATGCTCTGTCGTGGGCGACCTCCGGTGGCGCTGGCTTCCGCGGTTCGCGCAAGTCGACCCCGTTCGCAGCCCAGGTGGCTGCCGAAAAGGCCGGTCGTGCTGCGCTGGACTACGGCGTGAAGTCGCTGGAAGTCCGCATCAAGGGTCCGGGTCCGGGCCGTGAGTCGGCCGTGCGTTCGTTGAACAACGTCGGCTACAAGATCACCAACATCATCGACGTGACGCCTATCCCGCACAACGGGTGCCGTCCGCCGAAGAAGCGTCGCGTCTAAAGGGAGCGATAAGAAATGGCTCGTTATATCGGTCCTACCTGTAAGCTCGCCCGTCGCGAAGGCGCCGACCTGTCCCTGAAGAGCCCGGCGCGTGCGCTGGACTCCAAGTGCAAGTTGGAGCAGAAGCCCGGCCAGCATGGCGCCACTGCCCGCAAGGGCAAGCTGTCCGACTACGCTACCCAGCTGCGTGAAAAGCAGAAGGTCAAGCGTATCTACGGTCTGCTGGAGCGTCAGTTCCGCAACTACTACAAGAAGGCCTCGACCAAGAAGGGCAACACCGGCGAGAACCTCCTGCAGCTGCTGGAAACCCGCTTGGACAACGTTGTCTACCGCATGGGCTTCGCCGTGACCCGTCCGGCTGCCCGTCAGCTGGTGTCGCACCGCGGCGTCACCGTGAATGGCAAGTCGGTCAACCTGGCCTCGTACCAGGTCAAGGCTGGCGACGCCATCGCCCTGTCTGAAAAGGCTGCCAAGCAGCTGCGCGTCCAGGAAGCCCTGACCGTCGCCGCCCAGCATGACCTGAGCCCGTCGTGGGTTGAAGTGGATTCCGGCAAGTTCTCCGGCATCTTCAAGGCTGTTCCGGATCGTTCGGATCTGCCTGCGGACATCAACGAAGCGCTGATCGTCGAGCTGTATTCGAAGTAATTCACATTGGAGAGCCCCCGGCGACGGCCGGGGGTTCACTAGGAGAACCCGCAACATGACGGTTACCGCCAACCAGGTTCTGCGTCCTCGCGGTCCGCAGATCGAACGCATTACCGACACCCGTGCAAAGGTCGTTATCGAACCTTTGGAGCGGGGTTACGGGCATACGCTGGGTAATGCCCTGCGTCGCGTGCTGCTGTCGTCCATCCCGGGCTTCGCCATCACGGAAGTCGAGATCGACGGCGTGTTGCACGAGTACACCACGGTCGAAGGTCTGCAGGAGGACGTGCTGGAAGTCCTGCTGAACCTGAAGGACGTGGCCATCCGTATGCACTCTGGCGACAACGCGACTCTGTCCCTGTCCAAGCAGGGTCCGGGCGTTGTCACTRCTGCCGACATCAAGGTCGACCACAATGTGGAGATCTTGAACGGCGACCACGTGATCTGCCACCTGACCAAGGACACGGCAGTGAACATGCGTCTGAAGATCGAGCGTGGTTTCGGCTATCAGCCGGCAGCTGCGCGTCGTCGTCCGGACGAAGAAACCCGTGCCATCGGCCGTCTGGTCCTGGATGCCTCGTTCTCGCCGGTCCGCCGTGTCGCCTATGCCGTGGAAGCGGCTCGTGTCGAACAGCGCACCGACCTGGACAAGCTGGTCATCGATATCGAGACCAACGGCACCATCGACGCCGAAGAAGCAGTGCGTACCGCTGCCGACATCCTCAGCGATCAGCTGTCGGTGTTCGGTGACTTCACCCACCGCGACCGCGGTGCGGCGAAGCCGGCCAACAACGGCGTGGATCCGGTGCTGCTGCGCCCGATCGACGATCTGGAGCTGACCGTGCGTTCGGCCAACTGCCTCAAGGCCGAGAGCATCTACTACATCGGCGATCTGATCCAGAAGACCGAAGTCGAGCTGCTGAAGACCCCGAACCTGGGTAAGAAGTCGCTCACCGAGATCAAGGAAGTGCTGGCCCAGCGTGGCCTGTCGCTCGGCATGAAGCTGGAGAACTGGCCGCCGGCCGGCGTCGCCAGCCACGGCATGCTGGGCTGATATAGCCTTTCTGCAAGACTGCATGGCCCCGTCGGCAACGACGGGGTCATTGCATCAAGGCAATACCGCCACGACGAACGAAGGTTCGCGGGCAGGTCGTCCAGGACGGATGGCCAGGACCAACCGCAGTCCGAGCAGCAGCGCCAGGAAGGCGACAACGATCCGCAAAGCCACATCATTAACCAAGGAATATCACCATGCGTCACCAGAAATCCGGCCGTAAGTTCAGCCGTACCAGCGCCCACCGCGAAGCGATGTTCAAGAACATGGCCGCCTCGCTGTTCAAGCACGAGCTGATCAAGACCACCCTGCCGAAGGCCAAGGAACTGCGCCGCGTCGCCGAGCCGCTGATCACCCTGGCCAAGGTCGACTCCGTCGCCAACCGTCGTCTGGCCTTCGCCCGCCTGCGCGACAACGAAGCCGTCGGCAACCTGTTCACCATCCTGGGCCCGCGCTACGCGAACCGTCCGGGCGGCTACCTGCGCCTGCTGAAGTGCGGCTTCCGCGCCGGCGACAACGCGCCGATGGCCTACGTCGAACTGGTTGACCGTCCGGTCGTGGCTGAAGCCGTCGAAGAGTAATCGACGCGCGACACCCGTCATTCGGTGAAGAACCCGGCCTCGTGCCGGGTTTTTCCGTTTCTGGGCGACGGATGGAGATCCACGCCGGGCGTGGTTGATCCCGCATGTTGCGGCGCGCGCGCCGGCGTGTTCCGACGGGCGCGACGTTGTGGCGGTTCGAACGGCGCGCACTCTCGGTTACGCTTGCGGTCCGTACTACACGAGCGTTGCCGATGAATCCTCTGCGCTGGCCTTTCCGTGCCCAGTTCCTGTTGGGCTTCCTGATCTGCGCGGGCCTGCTGGGTTACGCCATTTTCCTGCAGCTGAAGATGGGGCTGGAGCCGTGTCCGCTGTGCATCTTCCAGCGCCTGGCGTTCGCGGCCCTGGGCCTGCTGTTCCTGATCGGCGCCCTGCATGGGCCGTCCAACCGTCCGGGGCGGGCGACCTACGGCATCCTCGCTTTCATCGCTGCAGCCGTGGGCGTGGGCATCGCCGCACGCCATGTCTACGTGCAGATGCTGCCGCCGGAAATGGGGGCGACCTGTGGCCCGCCGCTGGCCTTCCTGCGCGAGACCATGGGGCCGCTGGAAGTGTTCCGCACCGTGCTGACCGGCACCGGCAACTGCGGCAACATCGACTGGACGTTCCTTGGCCTGACCATGCCGATGTGGTCGGGGGTCTGGTTCGTGCTGCTGGCCCTGTGGGCGCTGGCCGTGTCGCTGCGCAAGGTCAAACGCTGATCCAGTCTGGAGCCACGCATGGCGTGGCTCTACTGCGTTCCGGTAGTGCCGGCCGCTGGCCGGCAATCCCAGGGGCGGTTGAGTTCCGGTAGTGCCGGCAGCTGGCCGGCAATCCCAGGGGCGGTTGAGTTCCGGTAGTGCCGGCCGCTGGCCGGCAACCCCAGGGGCGGTTGAGTTCCGGTAGTGCCGGCCGCTGGCCGGCAACCCCCTGGGGGCGATGCAGTCCCGTGCAATGCCGGCCAGCGGCCGGCACTACCTCAGAAGTCCTGCTGCAGGCTCAGATAGGCGCCGCGACGCGGCCCCCACTGCGGTGCGAACACGCCGATGCCGCCGCCATCGCGCAGCTGGTAGCTGCGATCCAGCGCGTTGATCACCGCCAGTTGCACATGCAGCGGATGACCGCTGTCGGCGTTGAAGTCATGCGCGGCGCTGAGATTGACCTGCAGGTACGACGGTAGTTCGCCGCCATTGGGCACACCCTCCATGTCCGAACGCAGGCCGCTGCCGTACACGTAGTTCGCACCGACCCGATTGTGGCCAGCGAATGCATAGCTGACGCCGCCGGAAGACGTCAGCTTCTGGTCGTGGTCCAGATGGATCCAGTTCTGCTGTACGTAGGCCAGTGCATCCGGATCGAGGTTGTACTGGCTGGTGATGACCTGGGTGCCCATGGCCTTGTTGTAGGCCGCGTTGAAGTACGCGCTGATCGGCCCGTTGCTGTAGTCGGCGCTGAACTCCAGGCCGTGGATGTGCCCGCGACGATAATTGAAGGTGGAATAGATGTAGGCGGCGCCGAACTGGCCTTCGTCCTGCAGGCGGTGCACGCGTCGGTCGTAGGCATCCAGGCCGAGGGTGAGGTGGTCGCCGACCTGCTGTGACACGCCGATGTCGTAGTAGTCGCTGCGCTCGGACAACGGCGTGGTGCTGCCACCGGCCGGTTGCTGGTTGCTGGTGCCATCGAACAGGGCCAGATCGCTGCCGGCAACCAACTCACTGGCAGGCGGGGTGAAGTAGCGCGAATAGCCGGCGTGCACGGTGGTGCTGTCGCTGGCGTTCCAGACCACGCCCAGGCGTGGGCTGAGCTGGCCCTCGGTGTGACCGAATGCCTTGAAGCGGTCGCCGCGCAGGCCGTAGTTGACGGTCCAGTCATCACCGATCCGCCACTCGTCCTGCACGTACAGGGCTGCGGTGCTGGCGTGGAAGGCATTGCGGTCCGGGATCAGCCGTGGCGTGGTGCTCGTCTGCTGGCCGTCGGCGTCGGCCGGGAACACCCAGCTGCTGTTGTTGGCGGTGGCGTGTTCGTAGTTGCCATACAGGCCATAACGCAGGGTGTGGTTATCGCCCAGGGGGGTGGAGAAATCGGCCTGCAGGGTGTTGGCGCGGTTGCTGCGCCGGACCTGCGAGGCGACGCCGCTGAACACCAGGTCGCCCACGACGTCCGGATTGAAGGCCACATCGCTGTAGCGCTGGCCGGCCGAGAGCTGGTACGCGGTCTGGCCGAGCGTGCCCTGCAGCACCAGCATGCCGAAGCGGGTGGTCTCGCGCTGGGTTTCGTCCAGCTGGCTGGAATCGAAGGTGGTGGTGTCCAGGTAGCCGAACTGCGGGGTCTGCCCCGGGTTGACCGGGATCTGGAAGCGGTTGTTGGCAAAGCCGGCGAACACGCTCAGGCGGGTGCTGTCGTTGACCAGATAGGTCAGGTCGGCAAAGGCCTTCCCCTGGTGGGTGTCGTCATGCAGCGGCCTGCGTGCGCTGGTGGGGTTCTCCAGCCCGACCTCGTTCTGGTCGTAGTTGCCGGTCAGGAACCAGCTCCAGCGGCCCTGATTGCCCCACCAGGAGGCGTTCGGGTTGACCTTGCCGAACGAACCGGCGGTGATGCCAGCGCTGCCGCCGTTGCCCAGCTCGGCGCCACTGCGGGTGGTGATATCGACCACCGCGGCGGTGCGTTCACCGAACTGCGCCGGCAGCGCACCATCCATCAGGCGGATGCTCTTGATGGTGCGCGCATCCAGGGTCTGGCCGAAGCCGGAGATCGATTCGGGCAGCAGTACGCCGTTGATGCGGTACTGCAGGTTGGCGTGGTCGCCGCGCACGTGCACGCCGCCGTAGGAGTCCTGGACCACGCCCGGGGCCTGCAGCAGCACCTGGCTGAGCGGGGCGGAGGCGCCCAGCGGCTGCTTCTGGATGTCCTCGGCGGTGATCTGGTACTGGCTGCTGCCGATGTCCGGTGACAGGGCGTTGCGGGCCTGGTCGAGCTGAGCACTGACGGTGACTACGTCGAGGTCCTTGACCGCAGCCGCGCTGGCATCAGTGTCGGCGGCAAGCACGGGTTGGCTGGTGAGGATCAGGGCGAATGTGATGGCGGTGGTGAGCAGGGAGGGCTTCATGGGAAATGGGCAGGGAAGGGGAGGGGGCCGGTCCATGAGGGAGTGTTACTCCGTAACAACTGCGTGCCGATCATGCGCCTGTCCGGCGATGGCGACCATGCCGTTTCTGGCCGATCACACGGCCCCTTTCCACACCGTTCAGGCAGTCATGACCGGGCCCGGCCCTTTGCGCCAGCGGCTGGCTCTGCGACCATGACCGCCCCCCACCCCGGATGTCCGTAATGAGCCTGTCCGCCGTTCCGCCCGCCCCCGATCCTGCCGCCATCGCTGCTGGCGCCGCCTGGTCACCGGAGAGCTGGCGGGGCAAGACCGCGCTGCAGATGCCGACCTATCCCGATCCGGTGGCACTGGATGCCGCGTTGCACGAGCTGAAGCGGCTGCCGCCGCTGGTGACCTCGTGGGAGATCCTGGCGCTGAAGCAGCAGCTGGCCGACGCCCAGGAAGGCAAGCGTTTCCTGTTGCAGGGCGGCGACTGCGCGGAGAATTTCAGCGACTGCGAATCGGGCACGATCTCCAACCGGTTGAAGGTGCTGCTGCAGATGAGCCTGGTGCTGGTGCACGGCCTGCGCCAGCCGGTGATCCGCGTCGGCCGTTTCGCCGGCCAGTACGCCAAGCCGCGCTCGGCCGATACCGAGACCCGCGACGGCGTGACCCTGCCCAGCTACCGCGGCGATGTGATCAATGCGCCGGCCTTCACCGAGGCGGCGCGTCTGCCCGACCCGAAGCGGATGCTGCAGGCCCACGCGCATTCGGCGATGACGATGAACTTCGTGCGGGCGCTGATCGATGGTGGCTTCGCCGATCTGCACCATCCCGAATACTGGAACCTGGAATGGGTGAGCCATTCGCCGTTGGCCGCCGAGTACCAGAAGATGGTGGCCTCGATCGGTGATGCCGTGCACTTCATGGAGACCCTGGCCGGGGCCCGCGTGCACAACCTCAACCGCATCGATTTCTACACCTCGCATGAAGCGCTGCTGTTGCCCTACGAGCAGGCGCTGACCCGGCAGGTGCCGCGCCAGCAGGGCTGGTTGAACCTGAGCACGCACTATCCGTGGATCGGCATGCGTACCGCCGCGCTGGATGGCGCGCACGTGGAGTACCTGCGCGGCGTGCGCAACCCGATCGCGATCAAGGTGGGGCCGTCGGTGACGCCGGACCAGTTGCTGCGCCTGATCGATGTGCTCAACCCGGATGACGAGCCGGGCCGCCTGAGCTTCATCCATCGTATGGGCGCGGCGCAGATCGCGCAGAAGCTGCCGCCGTTGCTGGACGCGGTCAAGCGCGATGGCCGTCGCGTGCTGTGGGTGTGCGACGCGATGCACGGCAATACCGAAAGCACCGCGAACGGCTTCAAGACGCGGCGCTTCGACAACGTGCGTGGTGAGGTCGAGATGTCCTTCGACCTGCACGCGGCCGCAGGCACCCGCCTGGGCGGCGTGCATCTGGAGCTGACCGGTGAGGATGTGACCGAATGCACCGGCGGTGCGCGCGAACTGACCGAACGTGACCTGGAACGCGCCTATCGTTCGACCGTCGACCCGCGATTGAACTACGAGCAGTCGCTGGAGATTGCGATGGCGATCGTGCGCAAGCAGGAGCAAGTGCGGTAGGGATTTTTTCGGCAGGGCTGCGCCCTGCACCTGCAGAGGCCACTGCCAGAGCAACAGCAAGAGCGGCATTCCGTGGTTGGCGGGGCGGTGTCGGAKTGCGGGGAC
Source organism: Stenotrophomonas sp. 2YAF22 (assembly GCF_052114665.1). Classification (NCBI taxonomy): domain Bacteria; kingdom Pseudomonadati; phylum Pseudomonadota; class Gammaproteobacteria; order Lysobacterales; family Lysobacteraceae; genus Stenotrophomonas; species Stenotrophomonas sp. 2YAF22. The sequence continues at coordinate 9,621 of NZ_JBFRFE010000089.1, forward strand.
GCCGCAAGTACGTCCCTGTAGGCTTGGCAGCCGCATCCATGCGGCTGACACCCCGCACTCCGACACCGCCCCACCTCTGACAGATTTCCGGTGGCTGTTGGTC
>NZ_JBFRFE010000090.1:0-9689 GCF_052114665.1 Stenotrophomonas sp. 2YAF22
ATGCTGGACTACGTGGGCTACAAGCTGGATGACCTGCGTGCGGCCTACGCCGAACGCGTGGCATCGGCAGACCTGTCGCCGGAACGCGCGCAGGAGCTGTCCGAAGCGCTGGAAGCGGGCCTGACCGGTTACACCTACCTGTCCGACGAACCGTTGATCTAAGGGTGACGGTAACGCCGGGCATGGCCCGGCGCTACCGGTGCTGATGAGCGCCCGCGCGATCTTTCATCTGTTCCTGCATGCCGCCGTGCCAGCCCTGCTGGCATGGCTGTTCTGGCGCAAGCGCTTCGCATCGGCGTGGTTGTTGCTGCTGCTGGGCTGGATCATCGACCTGGACCATCTGTTGGCCGATCCGATCTACGCCCCGAACCGCTGCAGCATCGGCTTCCACCCGCTGCATACCGCACCGGCGATTGCCGTGTACGCGGGCCTGTGCGTACCGAAGAAGACCCGGCTGGTGGGGATTGGTTTGATGATCCACATCGTGCTGGATGCCATCGACTGCTGGTGGATGCATCACCGGTAGTTGCCGACCTTGGTCGGCGCTCTTGAAGCGTGTCGACCAAGGTCGACGCCTACCGGGCGGCGCGTGATCCGGTAGAGCCGGCCGCTGGCCGGCTGCTGCAGCGTGTTTCCGGCAATCAGGCGGTTGCCGGCCAGCGGCCGGCACTACCACCGGCGTTGCATCGACTCACCCCACCGGCAACCACAGCGTCGCACGCAACCCCGGCTGCGCGTTCTCCAACGCCAACCGCCCGCCATAACTGGCAGCGATCGTGCTGGATGCCATCGACTGCTGGTGGATGCACCACCGGTAGTTGCCGACCTTGGTCGGCGCCTTGATGCGTGTCGACCAAGGTCGACGCCTACCGGGCGGCGCGTGATCCGGTAGAGCCGGCCGCTGGCCGGCTGCTGCAGCGTGTTTCCGACAATCAGGCGGTTGCCGGCCAGCGGCCGGCACTACCACCGGCGTTGCGGCGCGTCACCCCACCGGCAACCACAGCGTCGCGCGCAATCCCGGTTGCGCATTCTCCAACGCCAACCGCCCGCCATAACTGGCGGCGATATCACCGACGATCGCCAACCCCAGGCCGCTGCTGCTTTCGCGCTCATCCAGCCGCACGCCGCGCTGGGTGACCTGCGCCAGCGCCTCGGCTGCCAGACCGGGGCCGTCATCGCGCACATCAATGCGCAACTGTTCTTCGTCCACGCGCGCAGTGACCGTCACCTCCCGCTGTGCCCACTTGCCGGCGTTGTCGAGCAGGTTGCCGAGCATCTCTTCCAGGTCGGCGCTGGCACCGGCAAATTGCAGGTCGTCGGCAATACCCTCCGCCTGGAACTGCAGCGCACGGTCGCCATGCACGCGCGCCATCAACCCGCATAGCGCCTGTGCAACCGTGGCCACCGGCGTGCGATCGCGATGGTCGGCGGTCAGTCCGGCGGCAAGATAGCGATCGACGCTGGCCTGCATGCGTGCGCCCTGTTCGCGCAGCGTCGCGCGCCACGCGCGGCCCTCGCCATCGGCTTCGGCGGCGAGCACGCTCAGCGGTGTCTTCAGCGCATGCGCCAGATCCTGTGCGCTGGTGCGGGCGCGGCCGACCATGCGTTGCTGGTGGTCGAGCAGGGTATTGAGCTCCTCACCGAGCGGTGCGATTTCAGCGCCCAATCCGGCCGTATCGATGCGCTGTGCATCGCCGCGGCGCACGCGTTCCAGCTGCGCACCGAGACGCTGCAAGGGCCGCAGACCGAAATGTACCTGGCTGGCCAGTACCGCCAGCCACGCCGCCACCAGCACGGCCAACGCCATTGCGCTGCGTTGGCGGAATGCGGCGACGTCCGCATCCAGCGCACTGCGGTCGGTGGCGACCACGGCGACATAGGGTTGGTTCGCGCGGGGCAGGCGCACCGGCTGCACGCGCGCGCGCAGCGATTGCTGCAGCGGGCCCGGCAGATTGCGTTCGGCCGTGCCAGTGGCGGCCACTGGCAGCGTTTCGTCCCACAACGAACGTGACTGCAGCAGCACCTTGCCGCTGCCATCGGCTATCTGCCAGTACGCGCCGGAGAACACGCGCTGGAAGCGCGCATCGTTGGGTTCCTGGCGCAGCTGCAGCTGGCCATCGGCATCGATCTCGGCCTGCGCCAGCAGGGTCAGCATGTCCTGCTGCAGTTCGTTGTCCAGGCGGTCGCGCGCGCTGCGCTTGAACAGTTCGCCCAGCAGCGCACTGGCCAGTGCCGAGACCAGCAGCAGGCCGATGCCACCGGCCAGCAGCAGCCGGCGTCGCAATGATGGTTGCCGGCTCACGGCGCGGCCAACCGCCAGCCTTGGCCGCGTACGGTCTGGATCAGGTCGGTGCCAAGCTTGCGGCGTACCCGTCCCAGCAGTACGTCCAGCGCATTCGAATCCGGGTCGTGACCGCCATCGAACACATGTTCGCCCAGGCGGTCGCGGCCGATCACCTGGCCGCTGTGGTGGATGAAGTAGCTCAGCAGGCGGAATTCCTGCGGGCTCAGCGCCAGTGCCTGGCCATCCAGGTCGAAGCGCCCGGCATTGACGTCCAGCTGCAGCGGGCCGCACTGCAGGCGTGGGCTGGCATGGCCGCGGCTGCGGCGGATCAGTGCGCGCAGGYGCAGCACCAGTTCGTCGGCCTGGAAGGGTTTGGTCAGATAGTCGTCGGCGCCGGCATCGAATCCGGCCAGCTTGTCGTGCCAGCGGCCGCGTGCGGTCAGCACCAGCACCGGAAAGTCGCGGCCGTTGCCGCGCCAGCGTTCGATCACGCTCAGGCCGTCCAGCCCGGGCAAGCCCAGATCGACGATGGCGGCCTGCAGGTCTTCCACCTGGCCGATCTCCTCGGCCTGGCGACCATCGGCCACCACCTCGACCACGTAACCGGCCTGCTCCAGCAGCGGCTGCAAGCGCTCGGCCAATGCGGCATCGTCTTCGGCCAACAGGATGCGCATCAGTCGTCCAGCTCCGTCTTCAACAGCCTGCCGTTGCGCGCATCATAGTCCAGCTCCACCACCACGCCGTCGGCGCGCAGGATCTCCACTTCGTACACGCCATCGTCCAGTTCCACTTCCAGCAGCTGGCCGGGGTGGCGCTTGAGTGCATCGCGCACCACGCCTTCCAGCGGCACGTAGCGGCCCTGCTGCACCGCGCGGCGCGCGACCTGCTGCGCCGGGTCCTGGGCAGGGCCGGCGGCGGACGGGGCGCTGGCCAGGGCCAGCAGCAGGGACAGGGAGGGCAGGATCGGCACGTGAGTGGCTGGAAGCATGGGAACAAGTGACAGGCGCGAGTGTGCCGCGACCGACTAACAGTTGGCTAACAGCGCCGGCTAGGCCGCTGTTAACCACGCCGTGCATCGTGGCGTTGCCGGGATGGTCCGGCACCGAACAGGAGAACCCCCATGTTGAAGTCGCTCACCCTCGCTACCATTGTCGCTCTGGCCGTGGCCCCCGCCGTACAGGCCGCGCCGCTGGGCATGGCCCAGGTCGAACAGACCCTGCGCAAGGCCGGCTACACCCAGATCCATGAGATCGAACGTGATGATGGCCTGTGGGAAGCCGACGTCAGCCGTGCTGATGGTCGCTTCAGTGAGGTCTATGTGGATCCGAAGACCGGCGAGATCTTCGACGAGCACGATGGGCGTGCGCAGCTGAGCACCGAGCAGGTGCTGGCCAAGGCGCAGTCGCAGGGCTTGCGCGAGATCCATTCGCTGGAACGCGATGGTGCGACGTGGTCGCTGGAAGCGCGCAATGCCCGCAACCAGAAGGTGGAAGTGCGCCTGAGCGGTCATGACGGCCGCATCCTGCACAGCGAGCGTGATGGCTGGCTGGATTGATGCCTGCTCGGGTGGGTGTGTCGACCAAGGTCGACACCTACCGGGTAGAGCCGGCGGCTGGCTGGATTGAGCTGCGCTTCGGTAGATGCCGACCTTGGTCGGCACAGGGCCGGAAAAGCGTGTCGACCTAGGTCGACACCTACCGGATTGATGGCGGGTAGAGCCGGCCGCTGGCCGGCTGCTGCACGGTGTTTCCGACATCCGGAGGTTGCCGGCCAGCGGCCGGCACTACCGCCCCCGGAGTACGGGGGCAGCGCCATAGGCGCGGGGGTGTGGAGGTCGGTAAGTGGGGCCCGCGGTTCGCGCAGCGAAGCGTGGGAGCGACAGCGCGCATGCGCTGACGCGTACCCGGCCAGCGGCCGGCACTACCGGTCTCTTACCAGCCGTAAGGCGGCGGGTAATCCCAATAGCCCGGGCCACCACCGTAGTAGCCGCCACCACCATATGGCCCGAAGAAGCCCGGGCCCTTGCCTTCGCTCACGTGGATGTTGACGTTGACCCCGCGGGTCTTGCCTTCATCGTTGGTGTAGTTCTTGCTGAGGTTGAGCGTGGCGGCGTTGTAATGCGTGTTGCCGTAATTCTTGGCGTAGCCGATGCCGGTGGTGAAGCTGCCGGAGACCTTGACCTTGTCGTCCTGCACGTCGGCGATCCTGCCGTCGCCGTGCACGCGCGGGCCGGTCTTGTCGCCGTAGAACGTGCCGGGCGGATCCTGTTGCAGCGTCGGATCGTTGAGATAGCGCATAGGCGTCTGCGGCACGGACAGGTCCAGGCCGGACGCCTGCGGCGCGGTGGCGCCGGCGGCGGACTGCGCCAACGCGGTCCCGGGCAGGGCGGCCAGGCACAGCAGCAGGGTCAGGGGGCGGATCATGACGGCACTCCAGCGCAGAGGGGCCGCGCAGCACGCGGCGGTACAGGCCGACGCTAGCAGGCGTTGCTTGAATGATGCCTGTCGGCGCCCGTTTGCGGTAGAGCCAGGCCATGCCTGGCTGCACGCTACAACCGCCCAAACCCGAACAGGTCCTGCAGCGGGTGCCGTCGCCGCTCGATCCGCGCCCGCAGCAGCCCGGCGCCGATCATTGAATAGGTGATGCCGTTGCCACCGTAAGCCATGGCGAACTGAACCCGTGGACCCCATTGCGCATGCGGCCCAAAGAACGGCAGGCCGTCAGCCGTCTCGGCAAAGGTGCCCGCCCATGAAAACGCCGGGGTCGGCTGCAGGTGCGGGAACCACTGCAGCAGCTGCTTCATCAGTTTGCGGGCCTTGCTGTCCACCCGGCCATCGCGGCGGGCGGGAATATCGATGGCATCGTCCAGCCCGCCCACCAACAGCCTGCGGTCGCCGGTGGCACGCAGGTACAGGTAGGGGCGGGCGCTCTCCCAGACCATCGTGCGCTGCAGCCAGCCCAGTTCGTCGGCGTTGATCGGGTCGGTGATGAAGGCGTAGCTGCTGCGGTTGCGGGCCACGCGCGGGTCCAGCCACTGCTGGTTGGCATAGCCCATCGCCAGCACCACGTGGCGGGCGCGGATCTGCATGCCGGATTCGGTGCGGGCGGTTACGCCGCGCGCGGTAGGGGTGAGGGTATGCAGCACGGTGCGGTCATGCACCACGCCGCCGCGTCGTTGCAACCGCCGCAACAGCCCGTAAGTGAAGCAGTAGGGATCGACCCGTGCGGCCTGGCGGGTCAGCAGGGCGCCTCCGGCATCGACGCTGAAACGTTCCTGCAGCGCATCCCGGTCCAGCCAGCGCGCATCCAGGCCGATGCCACGGCGCGCCTCGCCTTCGGCCATCAGCCGCGGTACGTCACGGCGGCGGCTGGCCAGGTACAGGCTGTCCATCTGCTTGAAGTCGACGTCCTTCAGGCCGCGCGCGACCTCGCCCAATGCGGGGATCGCCTCCGCACAGGCCTGGTAGGCCAGCGCCGCAGCGTCCTGGCCATACTGCGAGGCCAGTTCCAGCAGATGGGTATCGATCTCGTACTGCAGCAGCGCGGTACTGGCTGCGGTGCTGCCCCAGCCGATGTCACGCTGCTCGATCAGCGCAACGTCGTGGCCATGGGCCGACAGCTCATCGGCGATCAGCGCGCCGGTGATGCCACCACCGACCACCAGCACATCGCACTGCAGATCCTGTTCCAGCGGCGGAAAGGCCTGGATCAGGCCGTTGCGCACCGCCCACCACGGGTAGCCACTCTTCAGGTCCATGCGGGTTCGTGCTCAGGCGGTGGGGTGGCCGGTATGCGGGGTCAGGATCAGTTCGGACAGATCGAAGCCCTGCAGGCGCGCGCTGGCCAGATAATGTTCCTGCACGGTGGCATCGAGCCGGGGCTCACGTGCCAGCAGCCACAGGTACTTGCGATCCGGGCTGCCGACCAGGGCAACGCTGTAGTCCGGCGCCACCTGCATCACCCAGTAATCACCCTTGGCGAAGGGCAGCCAGCGCAGGCCCTTGGGCAGGAAGCTGACTTCCAGCCGCGCGCTGTCGTTGTCGATCGCGCAGGCCTCACCGGTGGCTTCCTCGATCTCGCCGTCCATGCGGCAGCGGTTGGTGACGCCCACGTTACCGTTGTCGAGCAGCTGGTAATGGGCCGACACGTCGGTGCAGCCCTCTGGCTCGTGGCGCATCGGCAGGCGGGCGATCTCGTACCAGGTGCCCAGGTAGCGGGGCAGCTTGAGGTCGTTGACGGTCTTCAGGGGAGGCAGGTCGGTCATTGTCAGGCGTGGCAGGAGAGGACCCCCACGATGCCGAGGACACTGCCACGGGCGGGTGAAGCCGGGGCGAGGGCCATGTCCAGAACATTCCGTCGCCCGGGCGGAGCGCGTGCCGTCATCGGCGCAGCGGTATGCTTCCGCCAGCGCCGCGTTTTTCCGATCCAACCGAAGTGGAGGTGCCGATGTACCAGGTGATCCTGTTGAAGAGTGAAACCCAGTTCGCCCGCGAGCAGTGGCCGCAGGTCGACGATCTGGTGGACTACGAAGGCGTGGCCTACAGCCTGCGCGCCGGGCCGCGCCAGCCGTTGCCGACCGACCACGCCTGGCACCCGATCGCGGTGTATGCGCCGGATGAGATCACCGAGGAAGAATTCCAGGACTGGTACGCGCTGCAGCAGCCGCAGGTGGAAGAGCTGCGCCTGAAGTACTGAGCCGCAGCCAGCAGCCAGCGCCTGCGCATCCGCCGTTTACAGTACCTGCCGTATAGTCGCGCGCAGGCGCGGTGGTCCGCGCAAAACGGTGTGGCTGGCTTGTCTTCCTTCTTCCGAACGATCCTGGTGCGTGGCCCCTGGTTGGCCCTGCTGTTGTGCTGCACGCTGCTGCTGGCTCTGCCGGCGCTGGCCCAGGATGACGACCCCACGCCCAAGCAGCAGCTGGCGGATATCGACAATGCGTTGAAGGCGGTGGAACGCAAGCGCAACGACGCCGAAGCCATCGAAACGCTGGGCACGCTTTCGGAAAACGCGTCACAGGCCAAGCGCGATGCCGAGGCGCTGGAAAAGACCCTGCAGCCGCAGCTGGACCAGCTCAACGAGCAGCTGACGCAGCTGGGTGAGGCCCCCAAGGACACCACTGAACCACCGGAGCTGGCGGCRCAGCGGCGCACGCTGACGCGCCAGCGCGATGCCCTCGCGGCATCGATTGCCCAGGCCAAGTCCAGTGCCGTCCGCGCGCAGCAGCTGAGCGCGGACATCGACAAGCAGCGCAACGCGCAGCGCACCGAGGAACTGGGGCGCAAGGTCGCCTCGCCACTGTCGCCAACGCTGTGGCGACAGGTGGCCGACCAGTTGCCGAACGATATCGCCCGCGTCACTCCTTTGGCCCAGCAGGGCCGTGCCGCGCTGACCACGGCCATTGCCACCCATGGCTGGGGCACGTTGCTGCTGGGGCTGGCGGCGGCACTGGTGATGATGTTCCCGTTGCGCCTGTGGCTGCGCGCGCTGGGGCGCCGGTTCGCTGCGTCCGAGCGTGCCCCCGACGGCCGCCTGCGCCGCTCCGGTCTGGCCATGTGGCTGCTGCTGGTGGGCACCCTGCTGCCCGGCTACGCCGTGGTGGTGCTGGTGGCTGCACTGGATGCCATCGGCGCGATTCCACCGCGCCTGCAGAGCGTGGCCGAAGGCGTGCAGGCGGCGACGTTTGCCGCGGCCTTCATTTCCGCGCTCAGCGCCTGCCTGCTGGTGCCCAAGCGGCCTTCGTGGCGGCTGCTGAACCTGGATGACACCGCCGCGCTGAAACTGCGCAAGTACGCCTGGGGTGCTGCGGCACTGGCCTGGCTGAGCACGGTGCTGGTGGCCATCGATCGCGCCACCCGCACCAGCGATGTCACCACGGTGGCGCTGGACGGCGTGATCGCGCTGACCTACCTGGGCCTGATCATGGCCATGCTGGTGACCTTGTCGCGCCTGCATCGGCGCCAGACCGCCGAGGCCGAGGCGAAGCTGGAAGCACAGGCCGACGGTCTTGGCGCACAGCTACCGGTACGACGCAGCAGCTGGCTGGTGCTGGCCCGCGTGGCCGGCAACATCGCGGTAGTCGCCGCGATCGCCGCCACCCTGATGGGCTACGTCAACTTCGCCAAGTTCGTGAACCAGCAGCTGATCGGCGGCAGCATCGTGGTGCTGGCGGCGACGCTGCTGTTCAAGTTCGTCGATGACTTCTGCACCTGGCTGCTGAATGCCGACAGCAAGGTCGGCCAGACCATCCTGCTCAGCACCGGCCTGAGCGTGTCGAAGCTGGAACAGGCAGGCGTGCTGCTGTCGGCGATGCTGCGCACCCTGGTGGTGTTGATCGCCCTGCTGGCGCTGGCCGCACCGTTCGGCAATATCGGCACGATCGTTGAACGCATTGCCTCGCTGGCCAATGGCATTGTGATCAACAAGGACCTGACGCTGCAGCCGGGCCGCATCGTCACCGGCGTGCTGGTGCTGCTGGTGGGCATGGGTCTGACCCAGCTGCTGCAGCGTTGGTTGACCGATACCTACCTGCCCAAGACCGAACTCGACCTGGGTGCACGCAATTCGATCAGCACCATCGCCGGTTACGTCGGCATCATCCTGGTGGGCCTGTGGGCGCTGACGGCGATGGGCCTGAACCTGAAGAACCTGGCTTTGCTGGTCAGTGCGCTCTCGGTAGGTATCGGCTTCGGCCTGCAGGCAATCATCCAGAACTTCGTCTCCGGCTTGATCCTGCTGACCGAGCGCCCGGTGAAGATCGGCGACTGGGTGAAGCTGGGCGACCAGGAAGGCGACATCCGCCGCATCAACGTGCGCTCCACCGAGATCCAGGTGAGCGACAAGTCCACCTTGATCGTGCCCAATTCCGAGTTGATCACCAAGACCATCCGCAACATGACGATGGGCAACAACCAGGGCCGCGTCCAGATCCAGTTCGCGGTGCCGACCAGCACCGACGTGGCCGGCCTGCGACAGGCGCTGCTGGATGCCTACGGGGCCCACAACACGGTACTGCAGCAACCGGCGCCGTCGGTCTACATCGACAGCATCGCCGGCGGCCAGATCACCATCAACAGCTTCGCCTACGTGGCCAGCCCGCGGCAGGTGTATGGCACGCGCAGCGATCTGTATTTCAGCCTGCTGCAGATCCTGGCCGAGCGGAACATCCCGCTGTCCACGCCGACCGACATCCACATTACCCGCGATCCGCCGCAGTAAGAGGTGGGTCGGCAGGGCTGCGCCCTGCACCCGCCGAAGCGGTAGTGCCGGCCGCTGGCCGGCAACCTCAGGAGCAACAGCAACAGCAGAAGCGGGTTTCCTGTGGSATGGCGGGGTGGGTCCGGTTGCGGGGGACGCTGCAAGTACGTCCCTGTAAGCTCGGTCGCGCCATCCATGGCGCTCACGCCCC
>NZ_JBFRFE010000091.1:0-9662 GCF_052114665.1 Stenotrophomonas sp. 2YAF22
GGTTGCGGGGGCGTGAGCGCCATGGATGGCGCGACCGAGCTTACATGGGCGTACTTGCAGCGTCCCCCGCAACCGGAYCCACCCCGCCATSCCRCAGGAAGCMMGCTTTTGCTGTTGCTYCGGCTGTTGCCGTTGTCGTTGCCTCGGCGGGTGCAGGGCGCAGCCCTGCCAACAAACCCAACCCTCAGAACATCAGATTGATCATCACCACCACCACGCAGGTATAGATCAGCGACAGCGGGCCGCCGACCCGCCACATCTCGCGCGGGGTGTAGTTGGCCGGGCCGGTGATCATCGAAATCACCGGGTTTGACGCCGTCATCAGGTTGTTCGACGCCGACAGCGCCACGATCAGCGCGAACGCCGTGGGATTGCCGCCGGCCGCCAGCGCCAGGTTCACCGCGATCGGCACCATCACGATGGTCGCGCCCACATGGCTGATCACCAGCGAGAACACCGTGGTCAGTAGAGCCAGCGCCAGTTCCAGCACCCAGATCGGAATGCCGGTGGGCAGCTTGTCGATGGTGTGGCCGGCCACCCATGCCGCTGCGCCGCTGGAATCCATCGCCCAGCCGAGCGGAATCAGCCCGGCCATCATGAATACCGTCTTCCAGTTGATCGAGGCATAGGCCTCGTCCATGCGCAGCACGCCGGTCAACAGCATCCCGGCCACACCGGTCATCAGGGTCAGCGCCACCGGCAGTTTGCTGGTCAGCGCGATCAGGATGGTCAGGGCGAAGATCGCCATGGCGATCTTGAACTTGTGCGGGCGCTGCTCGCCAGTGGGGTAATCGGTGACCACCACGAAGTCGCGGCTCTTGGCGGCCTGCGCCAGGTCGGTCCAGATGCTGTGGAAGACCAGCATGTCGCCGGCGCGCAGCTGCACATCGCGCACATCCTCGCGGATCACCTGCTTGTCGCGGTTGATCGCCAGCAGGCTGATGCCGCGTTCCTTGCGCAGGCGCAGCTCGCCTGCGGTCTTGCCGATGACGCCGGAGGTCGGCGGCACCACCGCCTCGGAAATGCCGGCGCGGCTGGGATTGAACAAGTCGCCCAGGTGTTTCAGGCGCGAGGACATGCGCAGGAACTGGTTCTGCGCGAAATCGTGGATCTGCTGGCGCGGGCCCATCGCGCCGAGCACGCTGCCCACCCAGATGCGCATTTCCGCCGGCGGTGCCAGGCGGGTGTCATTGCCGGTCTTCAGTGCCAGCAGCAGCGGCGCGTCATGCAGGTTCTCGGCTTCGCCCAGGGTCATGCCGACCAGCGGGCTCTCGGCGGTGACCACCAGCTCGAACACGTCGCCTTCGATGCCGTAGGTCTTGGCGAAGTAGCTCTCGGTGCGGGCCGGCGTGGTGCCGTCGTTGACCAGGCTTTCCTCTTCCACCAGCTTGCGGTCGCCGTAGTAGCGGAAGTACAGCAGCGAGGCAATCAGCAGGGCGATGCCGATCGGCAGCGGCGCGAACATGCGCAGCGGCTCGATGGTGGCCAGGCCGGAGGGCAGGTTGTTGTTGGCCGAGGCCAGCAGATCGTTCAGCAGGATCAGCGGCGAGTTGCCGACCATGGTCAGCGCGCCACCCATCACGATCGCCGCCGAGATCGGCAGCAGCAGGCGTTGCATGGTCAGCCCGGTGCGCGCGGCCAGGCGCGAGGCGACCGGCAGGTACAACGCCATCACCGATGGATTCTGCATGAAGGACGAGTTCAGGCCAGCGATGGCCGTGGTCATCATCAGCAGCCGCTGCTCCACGCCATGCCCGCGCCGCAGCAGCCAGGCCGCGAGGCGGTTCAGCGCACCGGTGCGGTCCAGGCCCGCGCCGAGGATGGTGGTGGCTATGATGCTCATCACCGCGTTGCCGGAGAAGCCGCCGAAGATTTCCTCCGGCGCGATCAGGCCGGTCACGCCCAGCACCACCAGCACCACCAGCGCGACCACGTCGGCGCGGATGCGCTCGAACAGGAACATCGCCATTGTGAAGCCGACCAGCCCGAGCACGAGCTTCATGTCAGTGGTCAGCGTCAGCGCGGTATCCATGTGGGGCGCGGCGTCCTCAGGCGTTCATCAGGTGCGGTCGTACAACAGGTCCCAGACGCCATGGCCGAGCTTCTGGCCGCGGGTCTCGAAGTGTGTCTGCGGGCGCCAGTCCGGGCGCGGCACGCTGCCACGCGGGCCGGCACGGTTGACCAGGCCGGGGGTGGCATCGAGCACGTCCCACATCTGCTCGGCGTAATCCTCCCAGTCGGTGGCACAGTGCAGGCGGCCACCGGGGCGCAGCTTGCGCACCAGCAGCTCGGCAAAACCCGGCTGGATCAGGCGACGCTTGTTGTGGCGCTTCTTGTGCCACGGGTCGGGGAAGTAGATGCGCACTTCGTCCAGCGCGCCATCGGCGATTTCCTTTTCCAGCACTTCCACCGCGTCGTGGTGGTACAGGCGCACGTGGTCGGCGTTGTCGTCGGCCAGCGCGTTCAGCAGCCGGCCCACGCCGGGGGCGTGGACTTCCAGGCCGATGTAGTCGCGGCTGGGGTCCTGCTGCGCGGCGAAGCGCAGCGCGGCGCCATTGCCGAAGCCGATTTCCAGCACCTTGTGCGCATCGCGGCCGAAGGTGGCATCCAGATCACGCGGTTCACCGCTGAAATCCAGGCCGAAACGCGGCCAGCGCTCGTCGAACGCGCGCTGCTGGGCCGGGGTGAAACGGCCCTGGCGCAGCACGAAGCTGCGCACTTCACGGCGACCTTCGTTGACCGTGAACGGCTTGGGCGGTGCCTTCGAACCGGCGCTGTCGAATGGATTGGTCATCAGCCGATCAACCCATCGATCGGCGAGGACGCACTGGCATAGCGCTTGCGCGGAATGCGGCCAGCCAGGAACGCCTCGCGGCCGGCTTCCACGGCCTTGCGCATGGCGCTGGCCATCAACACCGGGTTGCGCGCACCGGCGATGGCGGTGTTCATCAGCACGCCGTCGCAGCCCAGCTCCATCGCGATCGCCGCATCCGACGCGGTGCCCACGCCGGCGTCGACGATGATCGGCACCTTGGCGTCTTCGATGATCTGCAGCAGGTTGTACTTGTTCTGGATGCCCAGGCCCGAGCCAATCGGCGCGGCCAGCGGCATCACCGCAGCGCAGCCGATCTCTTCCAGACGCTTGGCCAGGATCGGGTCGTCGGAGGTATAGACCATCACCTCGAAACCGTCCTTGACCAGCTGTTCGGCGGCCTTGAGGGTTTGTACGACGTCCGGGTACAGCGACTTCTGGTCGCCCAGTACTTCCAGCTTGGTCAGGTTGTGGCCGTCCAGCAGTTCGCGGGCCAGGCGGCAGGTACGCACGGCATCCTCGGCGGTGTAGCAGCCGGCGGTGTTGGGCAGGATGGTGTAACGGTCCGGCGGCAGCACGTCGAGCAGGTTCGGTTCGCCGGGGTTCTGCCCGATGTTGGTGCGGCGGATGGCCACGGTGACGATCCGGGCGCCCGCGGCCTCGGTGGCCAGGCGGGTTTCTTCCAGATCCTTGAACTTGCCGGTGCCGGTGAGCAGCCGCGAGCTGTAGGTCTTGCCGGCGATCACCAGCGAATCGAGGGAGACATGAGCGTTCATGACGCGATTATCGCTTATCCGCCTGAAGATGGGGCCACGCAGAGGCGGGGGCGAGGGTGTTTTCCTCAGCCGCCACCCAGGGCATGCACGATCTCCACCACATCGCCCTCGGCCAGCACATGCTCGGCATGACGGCTGCGGCTGACGATCTCGCCGTTGACCTCCACTGCCACCCGGCGTTGCAGCAACTGCTCGGCCGCAAGCAGGTCCAGAAGGGTCGCCGAAGCGGGCAGGGTGCGGGGTTCGCCATTGAGCTGGATGTTCATGGGGCCATTGTCGCTGATCGCCGGTTCGCATCGGAACCGTTGCAAAGTCGTGCGCTACACCCGCACTGGCAAAGCCCGCCGGGCCGGGCTCGGGCGACAATCCATGCGGCGGCGCAGCGTGAGCAATTGGCGGCGCAGTGAAACCATTCACCGTGCGCCGGCGTACGTGCGTCGGGTCCTCAACGAAATCCCCACAGGAGTTTTTACATGCTGCTCAGCAAACGCCCGATCCGCTCCCTCATGGCGGCCGCGATCGCGCTGGCCGCGCTGCCGGCCATGGCAGGCGAATCCCCGTTCACCCGCACCGTGTTCATCGGTGACAGCCTGACCGATAGCGGTTACTTCCGTCCGCTGCTGCCGGTCGACGTGCGTCCGGTCACCGGCCAGTCCACCACCAACCCCGGTTGGGAGTGGGCACAGTGGGTGGCCGATTACTACGGCACCAACGCCAGCCCGAACGGTAACGGCCAGTCCGGCGACAACTACGCTGTCGGCGGCGCCCGGGTCGGTACCGACTTCCGCAACCCGCAGCTGGGCAACGTGCTGGTGCCGTCGTTGAAGACGCAGACCGCCAACTACCTGGCTGCCAACGGTGGCAAGGCAGATCCGCGCGCGCTGTACACCGTGTGGGGTGGCGCAAACGACCTGTTCCAGATCACCAACCCGGCCCAGGCGCCAGCCGTCATCGGCTCGGCGGTCACTGACCAGATCGGCATCGTGGCCAGCCTGAAGCAGGCCGGCGCCGAGTACGTGATGGTTCCGAACCTGCCCGATATCGGCTCCACTCCGGGCTTCATCGATCGCGGCGCTGCCGCGCGTGTGCAGGGGACGGCGCTGTCCAACGCCTACAACAACGCCCTGTATGGCGGCCTGAAGCAGGCCGGCATCGACTTCATTCCGCTGGACACCTACACGCTGCTGCGCGAAATCATCGCCACCCCGGGCATGTACGGCTTCAGCAACGTCACCGGCCGGGCCTGCACCGTGCCGTCGTCGCTGACCTGCAGCCCCTTGGCCTATGTGCGTCCGGATGCGGCAAGTACCTACCTGTTCGCCGATGACGTGCACCCGACCACGGCCGCGCACCAGATGCTGGGCCAGTACGCCATCTCGATCCTGGAAGGCCCGCGCCTGCAGCAGGTGCTGAGCCACTCGGCGCAGACCATCGGCCGCTCGCGCGCCGACCAGGTCAGCCTGCACCAGGCCGGCCGCCCGGCTGATGGCCTGTCGTGGTGGGGTGGCGTGCGCGGCGACATGCAGCGCTACGACCACGCCGATCTGTACGACGGCCTGGCCCCGGCCGGCCTGTTCGGTGTCGACTGGGCGCGTGACGGCATGGTGTTCGGCGGCTTCGCCGGCTTTGGCCGCCTGAATGCCGACTTCGGCAACAGCCGTGGCGATTTCACCCAGAAGGACACCACGGCCGGTCTGTTCGCCGGCTGGTACGGCGACCGCATCTGGGTCAATGGCCAGGTCAGCTACACCTGGCTGTCCTATGACGTGAACCGCAAGGTCCAGCTCGGCCCGGCAACCCGCGAACACGGCGGCTCGCCGGACGGCAGCAACCTGACCGCCGCCTTGAACGCCGGTTACGAGTTCGGCACCGAAGGCGGCTTCCGCCACGGCCCGATCGCCTCGGTGATCTGGCAGCAGGTCAAGATCGACGGTTACACCGAAAGCGCCAACGCCGGCACCCTGGCTACTGCACTGGGTTACGGCAAGCAGGATGTCGACTCCACCGTAGGCCGTATCGGTTGGCAGGCCCGCTTTGACGGCGGTGCGGTCAAGCCGTACGTGCAGGTGACCTACGACCACGAGTTCGAAGACACCAAGCAGGCCAGCGCCTGGGTGCAGAGCCTGCCGGACGTGGGCATGTACCGCGTGCCGGGCATGGACTTCGACAAGAACTATGCAACCGCCATCCTGGGCGCGCGCATGGAGCTGTTCGGCCTGCAGAGCAACATCGGCCTGAGCGCCACCACCCTGCAGAAGCGTGCGCAGGACGCGACGTTGTTTGCCAGCTTCAGCGGCAGCTTCTGATGCGGACGACGGCGGACCTGCGGGCCTGCCGTCTACTCAACGGGCAGGCTCCACGGGCCTGCCCGTTGCGTTTGAACACGTGCCCCGCATAGACTTGTAGGGCAACGCGGGCGTAGCTCAATGGTAGAGCTGTAGCTTCCCAAGCTACTGACGAGGGTTCGATTCCCTTCGCCCGCTCCATGTCTTCCAGCGGTTTGCGGCGTGTCAGCCGCTCCGCGCTACCCAGCCAGCGCGACAGCGCCTCGGCTCGGGCACTTCGATCCGCTTTGCCGCACAATGATCGCGGGCATGCTGCCAGGTGAGTTTTCCTTGGCTCAGCGCCGCGCGACCGTCCTTAGCGCTGGAAAGCCTCCTCTGCGACCTTGCGGTCTGCTCGATCCAGTCACACGGACAGGTTCAGTTGTTGCTGGGATCGGACATGCTAGAAATCCGTCAACAACTGGTATCCATCGTTCGTTGTCCGGAGCGTGAATGATCGCTGCACTTGTGCCCATCAGGCGATGCTTTGATTTTTCGGGACGATCCAACCGGACAGAGTTCTGGTCGTTCTTCCTGCTTGCCGCTCTCTTGGCCGCGCTGAGCTACAGCTTGATGGAAGCTGGCTACTGGCTGATCGGCACACGGTTCTACAATTGGGAACTGGGCTTGCGTCTCAATAGCGTGGGGCAGGGCTTGGCAACGGTCGCGCTGGTATCTTTCCTCCCGCCCATGCTCGCACTGACCGTGCGCAGGTTGCACGACATTGATGAGTCGGGATGGTTTGTTGTCATTGCCTTCGTTCCTTTGGGGGTGTTCGTTCTGTTTCCGGTCATGCTGCTGCCCGGTAGCGAGGAAGAGAATCGATTTGGCGGGACGCAGGGATTGTCGGGGGGCTGAAAGTATCTGGCGCAGCGTTTGCCGGTGCCTGCTTGAGAGTGCGGACTTCGCGTCCGAGCGTGCAAGGCAGATTCCAACAATCCGTATGTCCCCCCGACTTGCCCTCCGCTAGCGTGTTGCCCTCATTTCAAGGAGCACGCCGGCATGCAACGCAGGAACGACCTGGTCAACGCACTGCATCAGATATTCCTTTCCGCGGGAATTGGCTCGGCCAAACAGGTTGAAGCGGTGCGCGCCCTGGGCAGGGCAGGTGGGCCGGAGGCCGCGCAGCGCATCGTGGAGATCTACAAGGATGCCTTCGGCGGGTCGACCGTCCAGATGGCGTGCATCGCCGCTCTGGGCGAGGCCGCACGCGGCTATCCAGCGGCGGAATGAAGGGGAAGCCCGGCACGCGGTGGTGCCGCCAGGCAACATCATCCGGTCGCAACGCTGCCACGCTATGCTGCGCGCCTGCCGACCGATCCCACTGCGATGAAGCTCGCCATCCTGTCCCGCAACACCCGGCTGTACTCCACCCGCCGGCTGGTCGAGGCCGCGCGCGCGCGCGGCCATACCGTGCGCATCCTCGACCCCCTGCGCTGCTACATGCGCATCGCCGCGGACGGCTTTTCCATGCACTACAAGGGCCGGCCGATGACCGGCGTGGACGCGGTCATCCCGCGCATCGGCGCTTCGGTCACCCGCTATGGCACCGCCGTGTTGCGCCAGTTCGAACTGATGGGCGCACGCACGCCCAATCCGTCCGACGCGATCCTGCGCTCGCGCGACAAGCTGCGGGCGCACCAGCTGCTGGCGGCCAAGGGCATCGACATGCCGGTCACCGTCTTCGGTGACAACCCGGATGACACCGTCGACCTGTTGTCCATGCTCGGCCCGCCGCCGCATGTGGTAAAGCTCAATGAAGGCACCCAGGGCCGTGGCGTGATCCTCACCGAGAAGGCCAGCGCCTCGCGCGGCATCGTCGAAGCCCTACGGGGGTTGTATGCCAATTTTCTGATGCAGGAGTTCATCGGCGAGGCCAAGGGAGCCGACCTGCGCTGCTTCGTGGTTGGCGACCAAGTGGTGGCGTCGATGCAGCGCCAGGCCCCGGAAGGGGATTTCCGCTCGAACCTGCATGCCGGCGGTACTGCGGTGGCGTCCAAGGCCAGCCGGGCCGAGCAGCAGGTGGCGGTGCGTTCGGCCAAGGCCCTGGGGCTGGGCGTCTGCGGGGTGGACCTGATCCGCTCCGAGCGCGGCCCGCTGGTGCTGGAGGTGAACTCCACCCCGGGGCTGGAAGGGATCGAGGCCGCCTGCGGGGTGGATGTGGCGGCACGCATCATTGAACACGTCGAGAAAATCAAAAAATCCTGATATTTCAGTGGCTTGAAATTAAATTCAGGCGGGGTTGGCGGGTTTAACACTGCTTTAATCGCCCCGGGCGTAGCCTTCAACGAACCGCAGCTCTGCCTCTCAGCAGGATCGGTATCGGGATACAACTTCAGGCCCAGGCGGGTGCACCGCCTGGGTCTTTTTTATGCCCTGTGTCCCCCTGCCAAGGGACCCTTGTGGGCACGTGGGGACACTCGTAGAGTTGGGCCTTCGTTCCGAAGGATCGGGAGGTTGGCGATGTACCGCACCACGATGATCGTGCTCTTGCTGTGTCTGCCTGGCGTTGCACTGGCCAAGCCGGAAAAGGCGGCTGTGCAGATGGACCGCCAGGCCCCGGTGGCCGAGCAGGTCCGCCAGGTCGAAAAAGCCCTGCAGCAGGGGGACTACAACGAAATATCCGCCGACGACCGCAGTCAGGTCCAGCAGGCCCTGGCTCGGATTACCCAGCGGATGGGCGACCGGCAGACCGTTCAGGAGCTGCCGCCGCAGGTACAGAATGACGTTTTCAACGATCAGGAACGGGTCAACAGCATCCTGACGCGCGCCCACGACGACAGTCGCCAGATCTGCTCGTACCAGCGCACCACGGGCAGCAACATGCCCAAGAGCCGGTGCATGACCGTGGCCGAACGGCGCCGCATCGAGGAGAAAGGCAAGGCCCTGCTCAACGACCAGCGCACCTACAGCAACGTGAACCCGGACTCCAAGCTTTAAGGCGGCCTGCACCCTGCCGGCCAGCACTTGCTGGCAGAGCGGGCATCCGCATACAGTCGGCGTTCACCTCAGACAGGGATTCGTTTGTCATGAAGCATCCAGTGATATCAGCGGTTCTGGTTTCGGCGTTGGCCCTGGTCGCTGCCTCGGCAGGGGCCAAGAGTGCCGAAGAGGTATTCCTGCCGGGCAAGCCGCTGCTGCAGCAGGTAGAGCGCATTGAGATCGAACTCAACGATGGCGAAACCTATTCCGAGCTGCGTCAGGAAGAGCGCGGCAAGGTCCGCGAGACCCTGGTTCGCATCCGCGCCGCCGCCGAGCAGTACCCCACCAAGGACGCGATGCCTGAATCGGTACGAACCGAGGTCTTCAACGATCAGCAGGTCGTGAACACCGTTTTGACACGGGCGCGTGAAGATAGTCGTCTAATATGCCGACGTGAGAAGGCCATTGGTTCCAACATGTCGTCCACGCAGTGCTTGACCGTCGCCGAGCGTGCTCGGCAGAAGGACAAGGCGCAGCGCGACATGGGCCAGGCCCAGCGCGTCGGTAAATTCGTCAATTAGAGGTGACAGTGAGAATCCTGGTAATCGAAGACAACAGCGACATTGCGGCCAATCTGGGCGACTACCTGGAGGACCGGGGCCACACCGTGGACTTCGCTGCCGACGGAGTGACCGGGTTGCATCTGGCTGTCGTGCACGAGTTCGACGCGATTGTCCTGGATCTCAACCTGCCAGGCATGGACGGCATCGAAGTCTGCCGCAAGCTTCGCAACGAAGCGCGCAAGCAGACCCCCGTGCTGATGCTGAC
>NZ_JBFRFE010000092.1:0-9616 GCF_052114665.1 Stenotrophomonas sp. 2YAF22
GCGTACCACACCGCGCTGGCACGCGGCACCGACGTGGACAAGCCGCGCAACCTGGCCAAGAGCGTGACGGTGGAGTAAGGCCGGACATGGCTGGCGGGTGATGCATGCAAGGGTGGCCCATCGCGGCCACCCTTTTTCGTTTCCGTGTGGCACGATGCGGCCACTGGGCCTGCCGCATCACGGAGGATGCATGCGCCACCTTGACGCGTTCGATGTGGTGGCCAACCTGCGCAATGGTCGCAGTGTCGAGCAGTTGCTGCCGGCTCGCCGCGATGCCGACTGGCGGGTCATCCGCTTCCTGGTCATCGATCGCGAACGGGAAGGGGGGTGGGTAGTAACCCTGCACGAGGTCGCCGACGTGGGTACTCCGCAGTATCTGGACATCTACAGCTTTCCCAGCGTTGCGCCCGATCCGGACGAGGCACAGGGGGCGTCGTTCGCCAGCATCGAGGCGGCACTGGAATACGCGCAATGCGTAGCGGGGGCGGACATGCGGCGCTTCGTCAATTCAGGCATGGCTGAATCCGAGTACAGGGATGCCTATCACCCGCAGTGGTGAAGACCGCTATGCGATGACACGTCCGTGCGAGGCCGCATGCGCCTCTCCCGGGACGGTCCATGGAAGATTCAATCCGCGCGCATCGACGCGCATATCAGGGGGGCGGTAGATGAAGAAGTGGCAGGTGGTTGCACTGGCAACGGCAGTTGCGATGTTGTCTGCGTGTGCGAGTGTCCCGGCAGCGGACAAGGGTCAGATGGAGCTGGCCAAGACCTTCCCGGTGCCGGAGGAAGGCAAGGCAGGTGTCTATATCTATCGCAACAGTTTTGTCGGCCAGGCACTGAAGAAGGATCTCTGGATCGATGGCGAATGCCTGGGTGAGACCGCGAACAAGGTGTTCTTCTACACCCTGTTGTCCGGCAACCAGGAACATGCGATCTCGACGGAATCGGAGTTCTCGCCCAATGACATCAAGCTGCTTGTCGAGGCGGGAAAGAACTACTTCATCGAGCAGACCATCAAGATGGGGGTGTTCGTTGGTGGCGCCAAACTCACTGTCGTTCCAGAGGCGGAGGGGCGGCGCCAGGTGGCGCAGTTGAAGCTGGCCCAGAAGGGGCAATGCTCCCGATAGCATCGGGCAGGATGCGCCGGTGGTGAACCGGCGCATCCGTACATGCCGCAGCGCATGCTACGCACCGGTGTTGTCGGCGCGCTACGGGTTCTGGCATCGGTACCTCCCGCGACGGGCCGGGTCTGACCGCCTGACTTTGCAGGGTCGGGCGGTTGAACCGGCGTCGGCCATCCCCGTGCGAACTTGAGGGCGGGGCACCCACTGCATTCAGCGCCGGTTTCAGGCCGGGTGCGATTCTCGGAAGTGTCGAAGGTTCCTACGACGTACTGTCCCATCGATGCCGCTAGTGACCGATGGACGCAGTCGTAGAATCAAGTTGACCGAGATCCGGGTTGAGCCGTTGAATCCGCCTCGTTCGCGTTGCAGCACCTAGCCCGCCTGCTGGCGAAATGCCAGATCCGGCAAAGTGCGCCAGACGTGCGCTGAAGGGTCTGTTCCCGGGGAGGGGGCGAATCGGCAGAGCACACTTTTTTGACTTGAGTGACCTGCACCAGGAAACAAGAATGAACGTCCGCGAGCTCCTGCAATCCAAGAAAGAAGCTGTCATCACCATCGACACGGAAGACACGATCGGTGCCGCCGCGCACAAGATGAGCGCGAACAGGATCGCTGCACTGGTAGTGATGAAGGATGATGCCCCGGTCGGCATCATTTCCGAAAAGGACATCGTCCGCAGCCTGGCCGATGATGGCCCGCAGGCTGGCCGACGGGTGATTTCCAGCCTGCCGTCCACCGGCCTGGAAGGCATCGCGCCGGACGCCACGTTGAAGCAGGCCATGTCCCTGATGACCTACTCGCGTCGTCGCCACCTGATGGTCACCGATGGCAACCAGCTGGTCGGCATCCTCAGCCTGGGTGACATCGTGAAGAACCTGCTGGGCGAACTGGAGCTGGAAAAGGCCGTGCTGCAGGACATCTACATGGCGGCCCACTGAGGCCTGCGCAGTGCGATGAGACGAAGCCGGGCATTGCCCGGCTTCTTCGTTGGTAACGCCGGGCCATGCCCGGCGAGCGCGTAGCGCAGGAATCAGAAACTGACCTTGACCGAGTCGGCGCTGTAGTTCGCCGGGCCGTGGTAGACGACCTCGATGTTGTTGCCATCTGGATCGAGCACGAAGGCGCCGTAGTAGCCGGGATGGTAATGGCGCTCGCCGGGCGCGCCGTTGTCCTTGCCGCCAGCAGCCAGCGCAGCGCTGTGGAAAGCATCGACGGTGGCGGTATCGCGGGCCTGGAACGCCAGGTGGTGGCGGCCGGTCAACTGGCCGGCGGCGGCCTCGCTGCTGGCGCTGGAAATGAACAGTTCGTCGGCCCAGAAGTAGTCATCGCCTTCACCGGCCACCGGGATGCCGATCGTGTCGAACACCGCCTGATAGAAGCGGCGGCTGGCGGCCAGATCGCGCACGACCAGCTGGATGTGGTCGATCAGGCGGCCACGGTGCAGTTCCATCGTTTCCATACGAACCTCGCTAAAAAGGGGGGCGGAGTCGGTAGCGCCGGGCCGTGCCCGGTGAGCGCGCAGCGCGGCCTGCTCAAGGCCGCCGGGCATGGCCCGGCGCTACCGGAATTGTGCCCCTTTCTGGGTCAGGCGTTGGAGATGATCTCGACCCAGTAGCCGTCCGGGTCCTTGATGAAGGCGAGGTTCTTCATGCGGCCGTCGGTCAGGCGCTTCTGGAAGGTGACGCCCAGGGCTTCGAAGCGCTGGCAGGCCGCTTCGATGTCCGGCACCGACACGCAGATGTGGCCGAAGCCGCGCGGGTCGCTGTTGCCGTCATGGTAGACCGCGCCGTCCTGGTTCTCGGTGCCATGGTTGTGGGTCAGTTCCAGCACGCCCGGCAGGCCGGCCATCCACAGGCGGCGGGTGTTGTCATCTTCCGGCACCGTGGCGCCGGCCGGAACGTAGGCCAGGAAGTACAGGCTGAACTGGGCTTCGGCGAAGTCGCGCTTGTCGATCAGCTGGTAGCCCAGCACGCGGGTGTAGAAGTCCAGCGAGGCGGTGGCGTCCTTGACCCGCAGCATGGTGTGGTTGAAGACGAAGCCGGTGGTCTCGGCCGGGGCCTGGGCGGCGACGCCGGGGACATCGCGCAGGGCGGGAATGGTCATGGGGGAGGTCCTTCAGACAGGGCCGTTGCCGGCCGGATGGGTGTCATTCTACGGGCCGGCAGCTGACGGCACCGCGACGTACAATGGCCGGATCGCACCGTTCCGTCCTGATGACCATTGCCCGCCATGTCGCAGCGTGAATGGGTGGCCGCCGCCATCCGCAAGATCGAAGCCGATTTCAACCGTTCCGCCGATACCCACCTGATCCCGCTGGCGCTGCCCGGGTTCGAGGGCATCGAGGTGTACCTGAAGGATGAATCGAGCCATCCCACCGGCAGCCTCAAGCACCGGCTGGCGCGTTCGCTGTTCCTGTATGCGCTGGCCAACGGCTGGCTGCGTGAAGGGCGGCCGGTGATCGAGGCCTCCAGCGGCTCCACCGCCGTTTCCGAGGCCTACTTCGCGCGCCTGCTCGGCCTGCCATTCATCGCAGTGATGCCGGCCACGACCTCGCCGGAGAAGATCGCGGCGATCGAGTTCCACGGTGGCCGCTGCCATCTGGTCGAGCGCGCCTGCGACCTCAACTGCGATTCGGAAAAGCTGGCCCGCGAAACCGGCGGCCACTTCATGGACCAGTTCACCTATGCCGAGCGCGCCACCGACTGGCGTGCCAACAACAACATCGCTGAATCGATCTTCAAGCAGATGGCCGAGGAGCCCAGCCCGATTCCGGACTGGATCGTGTGCAGCCCCGGCACCGGCGGTACCGCAGCAACGCTCGGGCGCTACGTCAGCTATCGTCGGCATGACACCCGCATCCTGTGCGCGGACCCGGAAGTCTCGGTGTTCTACGATGGATACCAGGCTGCCCTGGCCGGCGGCAACGAGTGGCGCGGCATGACCTGCAACGGCGGCTCGCGGGTGGAAGGCATCGGCCGGCCGCGGGTGGAGTCCAGCTTCATCCCGACCAGTGTCGATGCCATGGTGAAGGTACCCGACGCCTTGAGCCTGGCCGCGATGCGCCACGTCAGCCGCCAGCTGGGACGCCGCGTCGGTGGCTCCACCGGCACCAATTTCATCGGCGTGCTGCAGGCCGCGCAGTGGATGCGCGAGGCCGGCCGCCAGGGCAGCATCGTCAGCATCCTGTGCGACAGCGGCGATCGCTACGCGCACAGCTATTACGACCCGGCCTGGTATGTGCGGCAGGGAATCGATGTGGACGCTGCCGACGCGCAGGTAGCGGCGGCGGTGGCCGGGCAGGGCCTGCCTGGATTGCCGTGGTGCAGTCTGGAAGCGCTGTAAGCCGGGGCTCTGGCAGGGTCGAGCCATGCTCGCCCCGTGTTTCTCGCGTCGCTACGCAGGCTCAGTAACCTGCGGCCATGAAGGCCTCCAGTACCGCATCGCGCAGAGCGTCGGGCAGGGCCTCGATCTCCACGGCGCGGTCGTCCAGGTGCAGGCGCGGGTCCAGGCTGCTGGTCCGGCCCTGGGCCAGGGCCTGCAGCCACAGCAGCACGCAGATGACGAACTCGCGCTCGTGGCCCAGCCGCACCTGGCTGGCACCGCGCTCGATCACTTCGAACGGATACCATTCCTGCTCGTCGCTGAACCTGCCGCCCTGGCGCTGCAGTGCCTGCAACTGCTGGAGGTGGCGCGGCGCATCATCGCCCGCATCGCACAGCGCGGCGATCCAGGCCAGTTCAGTCGGGCTGGCCGACAGCGCCAGCGACGGTGAACGTACTGCGGATGGAGCTGGAGCCAGACCTTCCATGTGGGGCCTCCTCGATACGTTCCGCTGCGGTCTCCCCCGCGCCGCAAGCTTCAGCCGGCGGCCGTAAGGCCGACGTGAACAATGGCCCGCCGCCCCTTGTCTGCCGACCCGGCCAACGCCATATCGATCTGGCTGCCCGCGCTGCCGGGCCCGTACCCTGGAGACCTGCCGTGACCGTTGCCAACCCCCTGCTCGATTTTTCCGGCCTGCCGCGCTTCGAGGCGATCCGCCCCGAGCATGTGGCGCCGGCGCTGGACGTGCTGCTGGCGCAGGCCGAAGCGGCGGTCAGCGCTGCCGAGCAGGTGCAGCCGGTAACCTGGCAGACCTTCGTCACCCCGCTGGACGATGCCACCGAACGCCTTTGGCGTGCCTGGGGCCTGGTGGGCCACCTGCAGGGCGTGGTCAACACGCCGGAGCTGCGTGAGGCCTACAACAGCAACCTGCCGCGGGTGACCCGCTTTGCCAGTGCGCTGGGCCAGAACCTGGCGCTGTACCGCCAGTACCAGGTCCTGGCGGCCAGCACCGAAGCGGCTGGTTTCGACGAGGCGCGCCGCAAAGTGCTGGACAACACCCTGCGTGATTTCCGCCTCGGCGGTGCCGAACTGGATGCGGACGCGCAGCAGCGTTTTTCCGCCATCAAGGAGGAGCTGTCGGCGCTGTCGGCGAAGTTCTCGCAGAACGTGCTCGACGCCACCGATGCGTGGTCGCTGATCGTCGAAGACCTGGCGCGCCTGGCCGGCGTGCCGGACGACGTGAAGGCTGCTGCACGCGCCGCTGCGGAAAAAGACCGCAAGGCGGGCTGGAAGCTGACCCTGCAGATGCCGTGCTACCTGCCGGTGCAGACCTGGGGCGAGGACCGCGACCTGCGCGAGATCCTGTACCGCGCCAGCGCGCAACGCGCTTCCGAGTTCGGCGACGATGCACTGGACAACGGCGGCAACATCGATCGCATCCTTGCACTGCGTGCCGAGTTGGCCGCGCTGCTGGGCTTTGATTCCTACGCCGACTATTCGGTGGCCACCAAGATGGCCAGCGACCCCGCCGAAGTGCTGGGCTTCCTGCGTGACCTGGCTGCGCGCGCCAAGCCGTTCGCCGCCAAGGACCGCGCCGAGCTGGAGCAGTTCGCCCGCGAGCACCTCGGTATCGACAGCCTGCAGGCCTGGGATCTGGCGTTCGCCGCCGACCGCCTGAAGCAGGCGCGTTACAGCTACTCCGAGCAGGAAGTGAAGCAGTACTTCACCGAACCGAAGGTACTCGGCGGCCTGTTCTCGGTGATCGAGCAGCTGTACGGCCTTCGGGTGCAGGAAGACAGTGCGCCGGTCTGGCATGAGGACGTGCGCTTCTTCCGCCTGGTGGATGCGCAGGACAACCTGGTGGGCCAGTTCTACCTGGACCTGTACGCCCGCGAGGGCAAGCGCGGCGGCGCGTGGATGGATGACTGCCGCAACCGCCGAGAGCGCGCCGATGGCAGCGTACAGACGCCGCTGGTGTACTTGGTGTGCAACTTCGGCCGTGGTGCCGATGGCAAGCCGGCAACCTTCAGCCACAATGAAGTGACCACGCTGTTCCATGAAATGGGCCATGGCCTGCATCAGCTGCTGACCCGCATCGGCGAACTGGGCGTGGCCGGCATCAACGGCGTGGAGTGGGATGCGGTGGAGCTGCCCAGCCAGTTCATGGAGAACTTCTGCTGGGAATGGGAGCACCTGCAGGGCATGACCGCGCATGTGGAAACCGGCGAGCCGCTGCCGCGCGCGCTGTACGAGCR
Source organism: Stenotrophomonas sp. 2YAF22 (assembly GCF_052114665.1). NCBI lineage: Bacteria > Pseudomonadati > Pseudomonadota > Gammaproteobacteria > Lysobacterales > Lysobacteraceae > Stenotrophomonas > Stenotrophomonas sp. 2YAF22. The sequence continues at coordinate 6,704 of NZ_JBFRFE010000092.1, forward strand.
CATGCTGGCCGCACGCAACTTCCACAGTGGTATGGCCACCGTGCGCCAGTTGGAATTCGGTCTGTTCGACATGCTGCTGCACAGCCAGTTCGAGGTGGCGCAGGACAGCGTGCTGGCACTGCTTGAGCGGGTGCGTGCGGAAGTGGCGGTGAACCATCCGCCGAGCTGGAATCGCTTCCCGCACCAGTTCAGCCATATCTTCGCCGGTGGCTATGCCGCCGGTTACTACAGCTACAAGTGGGCCGAAGTATTGAGCGCCGATGCCTACGCCGCGTTCGAGGAAGCACCGCAGGCGCTGGCCGCGACCGGCGCGCGTTTCCGCGACGAGGTGCTGTCGCGCGGCGGCAGTCGCCCGGCCGCCGAGAACTTCAAGGCCTTCCGCGGCCGTGCGCCGCAGATCGACGCGCTGCTGCGTCATTCGGGCATGGCGTAAGCACGCTATCGCCATCCACGCATGGCGTGGATCTACCGGAATGCCGGCCAGCGGCCGGCACTACCGAAGGCGGTTCATTCGGCGTAGATCATCTTCCGGGTCATGCCGCCGTCGACAATGAAGTCCTGGCCGGTGCTGAAGCCGGACAACGAGGACAGCAGGTACACCGCCAGTGCGCCGATGTCCTCGGGTTCGCCGACGCGGCCAACCGGATGCTGGGCGTGGTCGGTGGCCGAGTACTGCGGCACGTGCCGGCGTGACGGCGCCTGCCAGGCATCGGTGCTGATCCAGCCGGGGCTGATGCTGTTCACCCGCACCGCCGGTCCCGTACTGATGGCCAGCGCATGGGTGAAAGCCACCAGCCCGCCCTTGGCCGCAGCGTAGGCTTCGCTGTGCGGCTCGGACTGCCAGGCGCGCGTCGACGCGATGTTGATGATCGCGCCTGCATCGGCCGACAGCGCCGGCAATGCGTGCTTGCTGCACAGGAACGCGCCATGCAGCGATGACAGCCGGCGCTGCCATTCTTCCCAGTCCATGTCCTGCAGCAGGGTGCCGTGCGGCCCGGCGATGCCGGCATTGTTGACCAGGCCATCGATGCGGCCGAAGCGTTGCAGGGCCATCGCGATGAAGTCGCGCACGCTGCTTTCGTCGGTGATGTCCAGCCGCTGGAACGCGGCATCATCGCCGCGCTGCCATTCGGCCAGGCAGGCCTGGCCCGCCTCTCCATCCAGATCGCCGATCAGCACACGGCCGCCGGCCCCGAGCACCGCCTGGGCGATGCCGCGGCCGATGCCGTTGGCACCGCCGGTGACCAGCACCACCCTGCCGTGCAGCGGCGCAGTCGGCCAGGTGGCAATCGGCGGCACCGTGCTCATGACAGGTCGTCACCGCGCAGGCGACGGTGCCAGCCCTCGACACCGATCCTGTCCAAGGTCTGGATGTTGCGCTCGACGATCACGTCCGGGTCCGGGTAGACATCCACTGCGCGTGCCACGCTGTCTTCGCGCAGCAGGTGCAGGGTGGGGTAGGGCGCGCGGTTGGTGTAGTTGCTGGCGTCATCGGCGGCGACGCCATCGAACTGGTAGTCCGGATGGAAGCTGGCCACCTGCAGGATGCCCTGCAGGTCCAGCGCCTCGATCGCCGCATCGGCGTTGTCGAGGAAGTCGTTGTAGTCGAGGAAGTCGGTCAGCACCTGCGGGTGCACGATCAGGGTGGTATCGATCTGCTCGGCCGGCGTGTCGCGCAGCAGCACCAGTTCTTCGGCCAGTTCTTCCACCAGGGCTTCGGGTGTGGTCGCGTCGCTCAGCACGATGCGGACCTGGTCCTTCACGTACACCGCCTTGGCGAACGGGCACAGGTTCAGGCCGATGACGATGCGCTCCAGCCACAGGCGGGTGGCGGCGATCGGGTCATCGGTGGGCAGGGGGGTGTCGGTCATGGCGGGCGCATCGGCTGGCGGGGGAGGTCATTGTAGGCGGGCCGCTGCAGGGGCGCCGTTCACTGTGCAGGAACTGGACAACGGTGATGCTGGAAATTCCCATCGATTCAATCCCTTGCCGATATCACGCCAATGGCCGATTGCCCACACTGCCGGCCCGGCGTGCAATGGCGGCACGACACAGGAGGACTTCACATGACTGCATCTTCCCCATGGCTGCCGGACGCACTCTGGTCAGGCGCCTTCTTCGATGGCCAATGGAGCGCCGCTGCACAGCGCCAGCCGGTGATCGAGCCCGCCACCGGGCACTCGCTTGGCGAAATCGGACTGGCCGACGCGGCGCAGGTCGCGCGCTCTGCAGCCGCTGCGGCGCAGGCACAACAGGCATGGGCGGCGGCGCCGTACGAACAGCGCGCCGAGGTGCTGCGCAAGGCTGCACGCCTGGCCGAAGAAAACATAGACACGCTGGTCGACTGGCTGGTCCGCGAAAGTGGCTCCACCCGCCTGAAGGCCGGTTTCGAGGCCAAGGTGACCATCAAGGCGCTGCATGAGGCCGCCGCGCTGCCTTCGCGCAGCGTGGGTGAGATCCTGCCGTCCGAGCCCGGGCGGCTGAACCTGGCGCGGCGCCGTCCGCTGGGTGTGGTGGGGGTGATCTCACCGTTCAATTTCCCGCTGTACCTGGCGATGCGCGCGGTGGCGCCGGCCATCGCGCTCGGCAACGCCGTGGTGCTCAAGCCCGACCCGCGCACGGCGGTGTGCGGTGGTGTGGTGATCGCACGCCTGTTCGAGCAGGCTGGTCTTCCGCAGGGTGTGCTGCAGATGTTGCCCGGCGATGGCGCCGCCGGTGCCGCGCTGACCAGCGACCCGCATGTGGCGATGATCCAGTTCACCGGCTCGACGGCGGCCGGACGCAAGGTTGGCGAAGCCGCCGGMAAGCACCTGAAAAAGGTGTCGCTGGAACTGGGCGGCAAGAACGCGCTGATCATCCTTGACGATGCCGATCTCGACCTGGCCGTGGCCAACACCGCCTGGGGCGTGTACC
>NZ_JBFRFE010000093.1:0-9608 GCF_052114665.1 Stenotrophomonas sp. 2YAF22
GGTGCTGTGCACCCTGCGTGCGTGGGAGAGCGAGGATTACTGCCGCAACCGCCTCGGCCTGGATGCGCCGATGGGCCGCATCGACCCGGACAAGATCAACCTGCTGGGTTCGTCGCTGGCCACCGGTCACCCGTTCGCCGCCACCGGTGCACGCGTGATCGCCACAGCGGCCAAGCAGCTGGCCGAGCGCGGCGGTGGCCGTGCGCTGGTGTCGATCTGCACCGCCGGCGGCATGGGCGTGGTGGCGATCGTCGAACGTTGAACGCCACGCGGTAGTGCCGGCCGCTGGCCGGCAACGTTGGAATTGAAAACGCCGCCCGATGGGCGGCTTTTTTGTTATCCCGCACACCTTCAGCCAGGGTCACGGCATCCGCGGGTTGCCGAACGCGTCGCGCTCCTCATTGGCGTCGTACACCGGCGGCAGCGGTGCAATCGACTGCTCCTCGACGGTCGCATGCAGTGGCGGGTCAACTACCGCTGCCGGTGCACGCACCAGCGCCACGCTGTCTTCGCCACGCTGCAGGCGCAGCGCGTTGGCCAGGCACTGCGCGGCCAGCACGTGTTCGCCACGTTGCGCGAAGGCTTCGCCCAGCGCTTCCCACGCAGGGGCGCCGGCACCCGCGGCGATGGCTTCATGCAGGAACGCATCGGCCGCGTCCCACTGTTGCTGCGCCAGCGCGATGCGGCCCTGGGCCAGGCGCAGGGCGGCCGAGTCGTCGTGCACGTTGCGCCAGCGCTGCAGGTTGGCCTGGCGCGTGGCCAGACGTTTGGCCGGCAGACGGCCATACACGGCCACCAGTTCGTCATCCCAGCGGTGGTCCAGCGCCTGCTCAAGCGCCAGCAGTGCCGGTTCGTCCCAGTCCAGTGAAACCGCACGGGTGGCGTAGGCGGCAACCACGTCCGGTGTCGGTCGCAGCGCCTTCGGCGTGGCTTCCCACTGCGCAGCAAGGGCGTTGACGTCGCCCGCTTCCAGCAGCGCCTGTGCGGCCAGGCGTGCTTCCAGCTCGCTGCTGGCCTCGGCCGGCAGCACCTTGGTCTGGCGCAGCGCGCCCAGCTGGCCGTAAGCCTCGTGCGCGCGGCCAGCACGTGCCAGCGCTTCGGTACGCAGCCACAGACCACGCGGCGGCAGCGGCTGGATCGCCGCCACATCCAATGCGTTGATCGCATCCACCGGCAGATCGTTGGCCAACAGCTGCTCGGCACGCAGCAGTGCCTGCAAGGTCGCATCGCTTTCGCCCAGGCGCTGCAGCAGCGCCTCGGCAGCGGGTGCATCGGCCCGCACCTGCGCGCTGCGCACGGCATTGGCCAGGGCAACCCCGCTCACTTCCGGATCCTTGGCGGCGCCATCCAGCAGCTTCTCGGCGCGCTGCCACTGGCCATGCTCGTAGGCCAGCAGACCATCGATCAGGCGCACCCGGCCCTGCTTGCGGCGGTAGCGGCCCCAGGCACGGAACGGTGCGGCGATCAGGCTCCACAGCAGCCACAGCACCAGCACGCCGATCACCGACAGCAGCGCTACCTTCGGCAGGTTGCTGTGGTAGTCGTAGCCGCCATAGCGCAGGGTCACTTCGCCGTAGCGGTTCAGGTCATCGGTGCCGAGCCATTGCGCGGCAACTACGCCAATGGCCACTGCCAGCAACAGCACGACCAGTGATTGCAGGGGTTTCATACGGGCTTACCTCCGGTCGGTCTGGGTACGCAGTTGTTGCAGAGTGCTGCCAAGCACGGTGTCATCGGTCTGCAATGGCAGCGAGCGCAGGGCATGGAGTTCAGCACGTTGCGCGCGCAGGTCCGGTGAATCCGGCCAGCGCCGCTGCGCCCAGAGATCGATTCTGTTCAGCGCGGCATCGCGGCCGCTGCCATCGCCGCGCTCGATCGCTGCGCGGGCCAGGGTCAGTTCCAGCTGCAGTGCCGTGTCGATGGTGGTGCGCTCGGCCGAGGTCAGCGGGCCGTTCAGACGGCTCGGAGTGATGTCCACGAAGGGCGCCAGCGCAGCCTGCCACCACGGTTTTGCGGCGTTGTCGGCCGGCGTCTGCGCGATCTGCGAAGGCAGGCCCTGCAGGGCCTTGCCCAGCGCGTCCAGGCGTTGCAGTGACAGCACGCGCGGGCCAGCGCCCAACGCATCCAGCGCGTTGCGTTCCTGCACCAGTGCCTGGCGCAGGTTCAGGCCATCGCTGTCGGGCAGATCGGCCAATGCAGTGGCGGCCAGCGCATACAGCCGGCGTGAGCCCTCCACGTCATCGGCGAAGGCCAGCCGCTGTGCGGCCTGGGTCAGCAGCAGTTCGGCCTCATCGCGCTGCACGGCCTGACGGCCCTGGTTGGCGCTGTCGGCCAGCTTGGCCAGATTCTCTTCCAGCAGGGCACTGCGTTGCGACAGGCCCAGCACTTCGTCGCGCAGCACCCGGTTGGTGGTGGCCGCATCCTGCAAGCGCTGGCTGGCAGCGCGCTGGTCGCGGCGCAGGGCCTCGACCGTGCCCTCCAGCCCCTTCAGCTGCACGGCGGTGGTCTGCGCCTGCGCCAGCTGGTCGCTCTGCTGCTTCTGCCAATAGTGGTAGCCGGCATAGCCGCCCGCGCCCAGCACCGCCAGCACGGCAAGCGGCAGCAGCCAGCGCAGGGGGCGATGGGGCGATGGAGCGGGCGGCAGAGTGTCGTTCATCGGGCTTCCTTGTCGGCGGCAATGCCGGAACAGATCCGGCAGGCAGCGTTGTGCACAGCATCACTGTTGCCGACGACACCGGCAAGCCGCTGCCGGGTGCCTGTTCAGGTCGCTGYCGGGCCGGTGAGCGCAGTGTGTGCAGCGGCCATCAACTGAGCGCTGGTAGGGCCCTCGCTGCGCACCACCCGGGTCAGCCCCAAGGCCTGCGCCTGCATGCCCAGCCGGTCGCTGGCAACCAGCGCGATCGCGTTCGACCGCAGCCGCTGCTGCCAGTGCGCAGGCAGCTGCTGCCAGAAACGCTGCAATGCCTCGCCGCTGCTGATGGCCAGCAGCCAGGGTGTCGGAGAACGGGCCAAACGCGCCAGCATGCGCCGTGACAAGCGCAGCGGCAGCCGTCGGTAGACATCGGCGCGGGTGATCTGCGCGCCAGCGGCCTGCAACTCAGCGGCAATCAGGCCCCGGCCTCCCGGTGCGGTCACCAGCCCGATCTGCATGCCCCGCACATCGCCCAGCACCGGCATCGCCAGCAGGCCCTCGCTGTCCATCCGCTGGGGCGCATGGACGTCAGCGACGCCATGCGCCAGCAGGGCACGCGCGGTGCCTTCACCCACCGTCAGCCACGGGCTGCACTGCGCCGCCGCCAGCGGCAGCAGGCTGGCGGCCGCCGCGACGGCCGCCGGGCTGGTGAAAACTACCCGATCGCTGGTCAGCGCCCGTTGTAATTGCTGCAATGCGGCAATGTTCTGCAGACGTTGCAGCCGCCAGGGCGAAAGCGCGACGGTACGGCCTCCCAGCGCTGCTGCGGCGTGGCGCAGCGCCGCCTGCTGACCCTGCGGGCGCAGTGAGATCAGGGTCCAGCCAGTGGGTATCGTATGGTTGGCCATTCCCGTCATTATGCGGGCCCTTTGTTGTCGTGGTTGCTGCTGATGGCTGTTGATGCCCTGACCTCTTCGCTGGCTGCCCTGCAGGACGTGCTGGACTGCATGCCGGCGGTCCGCGCGATGCAGATCCGCTTGGATGGCTATGCCGACGGCGTGCTGCGCATCACCGCGCCGCTGGTGGCCAATGTCAACGACAAGGGCAACGCGTTCGGCGGCAGCCTGGCCTCGGTGCTGACCCTGTCCGGCTGGGCGCTGGTCAGCCTGCGCCTGCGCTTGGCCGGCCACGACGCCGAGGTCTACGTGGCCGACAGCAACCTGCGCTACCTGGCGCCGGTCTATGAAGACCTGCATGCCCACGCCGAAGCCACCGGAAGCGGCGCCTGGGACACCTTCCTGGCCACGTTCCGCCAGCGCGGCAAGGCCCGCATCAGCATTGTCGCGACCCAGCCCGGCGCCGATGGCAAGGCCGCGGCCGAATTCAGTGGTCGTTTCGTTGCCTTCGCCAAAGGGTAGGATGGCAGGCTGACGCCCTGCGGAACCCACCGATGCGCCGCCTCATCCAGATCCTCCTGTGTTCCCTGCTGCTGCTCAGCGCCGCCGCCGGTGCTGCCGCCGACGACCTCAGCCGCAAGCAGCGCAAGCTGCTGGAAGAGACCCAGATCGCCTACGGCGCCACCATCCGCTGGGGCAGCATGGACGATGCCATCGGTTACTTGGACCCGCAGCTGCGCAAGACCAAACCGCCGACCGAGTTCGAACTCAATCGCTATGCGCAGCTGCGCGTGTCGTCCTACCGCGAGCGCAGCACGGCAGCGCTGGAGGGCGGCCTGGTCGAGCGCCGGGTCGAGATCGGGGTGATCAACCAGAACACCCAAGCCGAGCGCACCGTGGTAGTAACCGAGCGCTGGCGCTGGGATCCGGAAGCCAAGCGCTGGTGGCAAAGCGCAGGCCTGCCGGACCTCTGGCAGGGGCAGTGACGGGTCGCGTCCGGCTTGTGCGACAATCGGCGCCCGCTTAATCGACCCGTGACCTGAGTGAATTACGAAGAGTTGCTGGCCTTCGCAGGCCGAAACCCGATGCTGTCCGCGGCCCTGGTCGGCCTGACCGTGGCCCTCATCGTCACCGAAATCCGCCGCCTGTTCCGGGGCTTCAAGGGCATCAAGCCCGCCGAACTGACCCAGCTGATCAACGCGGGCGGCACGGTGGTGGTTGATCTGTCGCCCAGCGCCGATTTCGAAAAGGGCCACATCGCCGGCAGCCGCAGTGCCCAGGCCAGCGCGTTCGGCCCCGAGCACAAGCTGGTGGCCAACGCCAAGCAGGCCCCGGTGGTACTGGTGTGCCGCAGCGGCAACGCGTCCGAGACCGCCGCCAAGGCGCTGAAGAAGGCCGGCTTCGAGAAGGTCTTCGTGCTCGACGGCGGCATCCCCGCGTGGCAGCAGGCAGAACTGCCGCTGGTCAAGGGCCGCAACTGATAGCAGGCGGTGGCGGATGTGGCCTTGTTTGCGCCCTCCGCCGCCCCCATCGCAGTAATTCGACCATCGTTTTCATTGCATTCACTGGAGTTACTGGAAATGTCCGAAGAGACCACCAACGGCGCTGTCGCGCCGGTCGATGCCGCCACCGGCCCCGCGTTCACCGTCGAGAAGATCTACGTCAAGGACGTTTCCTTCGAGTCGCCGAATGCCCCGTCGATCTTCAACGACCAGGTGCAGCCGGAACTGCAGCTCAACCTGAACCAGCAGGTCCAGCGTCTGGGCGAGAATGCCTTTGAAGTCGTGCTGGCCGTGACCCTGACCTGCCAGGCCGGCGAGCGCACCGCGTACGTGGCCGAAGTGAAGCAGGCGGGTGTGTTCGGCCTGGTCGGCCTGGACCCGCAGTCGATCGATGTGCTGCTCGGCACCCAGTGCCCGAACATCCTGTTCCCGTACGTGCGCCAGCTGGTCAGCGACCTGATCCAGGCCGGCGGCTTCCCGCCGTTCTTCCTGCAGCCGATCAACTTCGAAGGCCTGTACGCAGAAACCCTGCGCCAGCGCCAGGAGCAGGGCGACGCACCGTCGCTGGCTGACTCCGAGCCGGCCGGCAACGCCTGATCCCGGCCGCGACGTCACGGATGAGCACTACCGCTGACAAGATTGCCGTACTCGGCGCCGGTTCCTGGGGAACCGCGCTGGCTACGCTGCTCGCCCGGCACGGTCGCCAGACCGTGCTGTGGGGGCGCGATGCCGCCGTGGTTGAAGCCATCGACCAGCGCCACGAGAATCCGCGCTACCTGCCGGGCATTCCGCTGCCGGAATCGCTGCGTGCCACTACCGACCTCGCGTCGGCGGTGGAAGGTGCCGCCTGGATCCTGGTGGTGACCCCGTCGCATGCATTCGGTGAAACCGTGCGCGCGCTGGCGCCGCTGCGTCCGGCTGGTGCTGGCGTGGCCTGGGCAACCAAGGGCTTCGAGCCCGGCTCCGGCCGCTTCCTGCATGAAGTGGCGCGTGAAGTGCTGGGTGAGGACGTGCCGCTGGCCGTTGTCACCGGGCCGTCATTCGCCAAGGAAGTAACCCTGGGCCTGCCGACCGCGATCACCGTGCACGGCGACGTGCCCGAGTTCGCGCAGACGGTGGCCGAGGCGATGCATGGTCCGGCGTTCCGCGCCTATACCGGCGACGACATGGTCGGTGCCGAGCTGGGCGGTGCGATGAAGAACGTGCTGGCCGTGGCCACCGGCGTGGCCGATGGCATGCAGCTGGGCCTGAACGCCCGTGCCGGCCTGATCACCCGTGGCCTCAACGAGATGCTGCGCCTGGCGGCAGCGATCGGCGCCAAGCCGGAAACGCTGATGGGCCTGGCGGGCCTGGGCGACCTGGTGCTGACCTGCACCGGCGACCTGTCGCGCAACCGCCGCCTGGGCCTGGCCCTGGGCCGCGGGCAGACGCTGCAGGACGCCATCCGCGAAATCGGCCAGGTGGTCGAGTCGGTGCAGACCGCCGACGAAGTGATGCGACAGGCGCGCCGTCATGGCATCGACCTGCCCATCTCCGACCGCGTGCGCGCCGTGCTGCATGGCGAGCAGACCCCGGAAGAAGGATTGCGTGCGCTGTTGGCACGCGAACAGAAACCGGAATATCCGGACACGCTGTTCAAGTGAACCGAAAAACCCCGGCCCAGCGCCGGGTTTTTTTTTGCGTGCGCGAAACCCATCCACGCATGGYGTGGATCTACTGTGGAACCCGTACCGCCCATCACCGCGACTGCGGCGGCGTGTTGGTGTTGTCCATGTCCGAAAAAATCATCCACGGCCCACCCGCCACGCGCTTCAACGTCAGCGTGAACTTCCCGGTATCACCCACGTTGCTGCCGTAGGTGTAGGCACCAATGATGTAACCGGTGGATTCCTCTGCGGCATAGGCCAGCGCACGCAGCCGCAACGGACTGCTTCCCTGGCCGGCATACGCTGCCTCGATCGCCGCGCGCCMGCGCACGGGCGGCTGGTTGCTCTGCAGGATGAAACCATTCTCGGCGAACAATCCCGCCAACGCCTTCGCATCACCGGTGCGCCACGCCTGTTCGTAATCGCGCAGCACGCGATCGAGCGCGGCGGGCAGGGGGACATCGGGTAGCGAGATGGGTAAGGGCGCAGCGGGCTGTTGCGCAATCACAGGCACGGCCAGCAACAGGCCACTGAGAAGCATCGAGGCAAGTAGTGAACGGAGCATGCGTCTGCATCCTGGCGGTGATGGAAGGCGTGATTGCCAGAGTATCCACCTTGGCTGGCGGGTAGAATCACGCGGTCGCCGGCTGGGCGAATGGACACAGGACAGGGAATGACGTCACGAATGATGGGAATGGCAGGGCTGGTCGCGTTGCTGGCCGCGTGCACGCAGGCACCGGCACCGGAAGCAGGCACCGCAGCTGCACCCGCCGCTACTGCTGCGCCGACGGAAGCCCCAGCCGCCACGGCCACGGTGGTCGAGCACGCACCTTCCGCCGAAGACGGCGTGGACCCGTCGGTGTGGGACAGCGAAGGCGAGCCGGAAGGTGAGACCCCCGGCGCCGAACTCACCTGCGCGGACAATCCGCTGGCGACTTATTTCTTCACCCTGGTCGGCGGCAACACCGTGGACGACTGCGGCCGCAAGGACCCGAAGGTGCTGGCCGCGTTCGACGCCCTGATGAAGAACACTGCGGCGGCCGAATCGCCCGACAAGACCATCCCCTCCCTGCGCGAACGCCTGCTGAGCGGTCCCAGCGGGCCTGGCGAACTGATGGTGCTGCAGGGCGAGCCGTGGTGGCTCTACACCGCCTGTCAGGCACACCAGTGCTCGACCACCGCGCTGGCGATGCTGTATTCGCCGACGCACTCGAAGATGGTCGGCCGCCTTACCGCCCGCTGCAACGTGTGGTGGCTGGGCGAGCCGGACGCAGAGCAGCGTGCGCTGATCGAGCGCGAGCGACCGGTGGACGAGGCGATGCTGAAGGAAGAAGGCGATTCCTGCGAGTGATGGGCGGTAACGCCGGAAGATTCTCCGGAGTTACTCCTCTGGCCGCATCCGCGCGCTGACCTGCGCGGTCAGCGCCAGGGACGCCATCATCAATCCCTCCATCACCCGATCTCCCACGTACTCCTCGTCCGGGCCATTCTGGCGGATGCGCTCGGCGGCCAGCAGCATCTCCAGCGCTACGCGCAGGCCCGCAAGTGCACAGTCCGCATCGGCCAGGGCCATACGCCGGCCGGGCATCTGATGACGCTCCGGCCAGGGTTGGCCATCGGCGGCTGCGCCTTTTCCAATCCGCGTCAGCGTGGCGATGAAGGCCGCGGGATTGAGCGCAGGTGCTTGTTCTGATGACGTATCGTGCGCAGCGCGATAGGGGTGGGGACGGGGGAATTCCGGTGTGGTCATGGCTGAGGCTCCGTGCAGGACAGACGGTAACCGCCACACAAAGGTGGCGGGCGGAGACGTGGCTCGAAAACCGGGAGATCACGCATAAGTCCGGCAGGCGCAAGGCCTCCACGCTCCGCCCGCCATAGCCGGCAGACGGATTGCCAGCCGGCGCCACGCGGGGTGACGCCGGCCGGCAAGCGTAAACAACGTGTGTGATCTCACGGGTTTTCGATGCCCGGCCATCCTTTTTCGATGGCCCGTCATCTGTACCTCTGTGGCCGCGTAACGCCAATCAGACAAGTTGCATTCAACGCCTGATACAAGACGCATTCGGCATTCTTGCATGCTGTTAAGCCGCCCCAGACGTCGATGGCGCAAGGGCCCTCAGCGATAGAGGAATATGCGACATGGGTCGTGATTGCCAGCGTAGTGTGCTGACACGTCAGCGAGGCAATAGCGACAGAACTCCGCGATGCGGCGATACAGCGTGGTGCTAGTCGAGCTCTATGAGAAAGCGCGTGGCCATGGCAGATGGCACCACAGACGCCCCGACCCGCTTCAGTTCAACCAGACCATAGCCTTCCATCATCCGAAGGGTACGAGAAAGGCTTGGAACCTTGCGCCCGCAGTGCTCGGACAGTTCGGTGAGCGACCTGGGTTGAAGTTCGCGCAGCAGTCGCAACAGCCGGCGGTTCTCATCGCTCAATACTGCGGCCAGGGAAGACAGGGTGGAGAAGGCTATCGCCCCCTCCGTAACCTGCGGTGGTGCCGATCTGTCCTTTCGTTCTCCGCCGATGACACAACGTCGGAAGGTACTTTGGACTGGCGAACGGCACGTATCGGAATCTGTCATCGGTGCGAGATTGCATTGGGACCGATAGATCATGTCTGGCCGAGCACCCGTTGGATTGAACAAACGGCGCATGGATGGCGCATCTGGAGGTCTGTGTGCAGGTGCTGGACCGGGCGGGCGCAACCGAGAAGAATCCAGCAAGTATCATCGGAGCGTTCCGCGAGCCAGTCTTTGAGAAAAATGGCGCTGGCTCAAGGGCGTTTGGTGGATACGAGGCGGATGTTCTGGAGACTGTAATCAACGTTCTTGGCTCAACGACGCGAGACGTATATGACTATTGCCCTCAACCGAGTTGCAGCAACTAGATTTTTTGTATATGTCGTGGCAGCTCTTGGGTCCGGGTGCGT
>NZ_JBFRFE010000094.1:0-9576 GCF_052114665.1 Stenotrophomonas sp. 2YAF22
CGGTATAACGGTTCGCTTCCAGGCTGGGCAGCCAGTCGATCACCGCACCGCCGATCTCGCGGCTCTTGTGCAGGTCCAGGCTGATGGTCTGCTGCTTGACCCCACCGCTGATCCAGAAGGTATCGGACTTGCCGTCGATCATCCGGTCCTGCAGCGCGGTTGCGGTATCGGCGATCACCGAGGGCCGCAGCGCGGAATCATCCTGCGCGGGCAGGCCCTGCAGGGTCAGCTTGTCGAAGCACACGGTACCGCGGCCGCCGACCTTGCTGTAGATCGTGAATTCCATCGACGCGCTGCGCGCCATGTCCTTCTCTGGCGATGGCCCCCAGGCCTTGTCGATCTGACGGCGGCGATACTCCACCGGCGTCCACGCCTTGGGGAAGGCGTAGCCGGGACGGTTGACCCACCACACGTTGTCGCCGCTGGCGTCGATCAGCTTGAACTGCAGGTCATTGGACGGCGAATCACCGCGCAGCTGGAAGCCGAAACGATAGTTGGCCGGGTACTCGATGTTCAGTGGACGACGGATGCCGACGTAACCGGAGACCTCATGGAAGTCGTAATCCAGGCACAGCGCGCGGCCACCGCCGGCACCACTGACCGGCCGCAGCGAGCCGCTGACCTGGTCCGACAACACCAGCTTCCAGGCGCTGATGTCGTCGAAATCATCCAGCACCTTCGGCGCGGGGAGCGCCGGTGGTGCGGCGATCGCCAGGGAAGACCACAACAGGCCCAGTCCAACGGCGATCGCACGCTTCATCCCTTCACGCTCCCCAGCAACAATCCTTGGATGTAGTACCGCTGCAGCACCAGGAACAGCGCCAGCACCGGAACCACGGTGACCACTGCGCCGGCCATCATCATTTCCACGTCCATGATGTGTTCGCGCGAGAGGGTGGCCAACGCCACCGGCAAAGTGTAGTGCTCCTGGTCGGTCAACACGATCAGCGGCCACATGAAATCGTTCCAGGCGCCCATGAAGGTGAAGATCGCCAGCGTCACCAGCACCGGCTTGAGCATCGGCAGCACGATCTGGAAGAAGATGCGCAGCTCCCCTGCCCCGTCGATGCGCGCCGCTTCCAGCAGCTCATCGGGAATGGAGCGGGCGTACTGGCGCACCAGGAAGATGCCGAACACGCTGGCCAGCGCCGGCACGATCACGCCGCCGAAACTGTTGACCAGGCCCAGCTGCTTCATCAGCAGGAACAGCGGCAGCATCGCCACCTGTGCCGGGATCACCAGCGCCGCCATCAGCACCTGGAACAGGCGCTCACGACCGACGAAGTTGAGCTTGGCGAAGGCGTAGCCGGCCATCGTGTTGAGCAGCAGCGAACCGAGGGTGATCGCCAGCGACACCAACAGGCTGTTGGCGAAGTTGCCGCCCATGCCGGTACGCGCGAACAGCTCCGTGTAGTTGTGCGTGGTGATGCTGGACGGCAGCAGCGGCGGCGGGAAGTGGGTGGCCTCACCCTGCGGCATGAACGAGACCGACAGCATCCACAGCAACGGTGCCAGGCTGACCAGGGCCAGCACCAGCAGCGCGCCGTTGATCATCCACGGGTGCCAGCGTGACTGGCCGATTTCACGACTCATACCAACTGCCTCTTGCGGCCAAAGCGCAGCATCACGGTGGTCACCGCCAGGATGATCAGGAACAGCAGGAACGCCACAGCCGAGGCGCGTCCCAGGTTCCACCACTTGAAGCCTTCCTCGAACATGAAATACAGCACACTGACGGTGCTCTGCAGTGGGTCGCCGCGGGTCATCACGTACGGTTCGGCGAACAGCTGGAAGTAGCCGGAGACAGTGATCACCCCGACCACCAGCAGCACCGGTCCGAGCATCGGCAGGGTGATGTGCAGGAACTGTTTCCAGCGTGAGGCACCATCAATGCGCGCGGCTTCGTACAGGTCATGCGGGATCGCCTGCAGGCCGGCCAGGAAGATCACCATGTTGTAGCCGAAGTTCTTCCACACCGCGAACAGCATGATGGTCGGCATCGCCCAGTTGGGATCGCCCAGCCAGTCGATCGGGCTGATGCCAAGATGGCCCAGGCCGTAGTTCACCAGGCCATAGCTGGTGTGGAACAGGTAGCGCCAGATCACCGCCACCGCCACCAGCGTGGTCACCACCGGGGCGAACAGCGCGGTGCGGAACAGCGCCTTGAAGCGCGCGGCCGGGGCATTGAGCAGCATCGCCGCGCCCAGCGATACGCCGATCGACAACGGCACGCCGATCACCACGAAATAGGTGGTGTTCCACAGCGACTTCCAGAACATCGGGGTCTGCAGCAGGTCGATGTAGTTGCCAAGACCCACGAAGCGCAGGTTGCTGCTGTCGGCCAGCGCATACAGGTCGAAGTCGGTCACGCTCAGCGCCAGCGCCGAAGCCACCGGCAGGCCGAAGAACACACCGAGCACGATCAGCGAGGGGCCGGCGAAGATCCAGCCGGCAAGGGAAGAACGTTTCATTGCGGGCTCCCGGCCGCGACTGCACTGGTCGAACCCGAGGCGGGTGCGCTGCGCTGCAGGCGTTGTTGTTCATGCATCCAGCGCCGCTTGGCCAGCACCTTGTCCACGCGCTGGTCCAGCTCGGCCACGGCCTTGTCCTGCGGCAGGCCACCGCGCACCACCTGTTCGGTGACGATGCGCATTTCCTGCACGATGCGCTCCCATTCGAGCACCTTCGGGGTGGGCTTGACCCGCTCCAGCTGGTCACGGAACGCGGCAGCAAGCGGATCGTTGGCCAGCGACGGCGCGTTCCAGGTGCTGCGGCGCGGCGGCAGGTCGCCGATGATCGAGTGGAAGCGCGCCTGGATTGCCGGCCGCGACAGGAACTCGATCAGCTTCCAGGACGCTTCCTTCTGCTGCGACTTGCGGAAGATCACCAGGCTGGTACCACCGGCGATGCCCGCGCCCGGACCGTCCGGACCCGGCAGCGCGGCCGTGCCCCACTTCCCTTCCAGTTCCTTCGGCTGCAGCTTCTTGAACTCGCGGATGTTCCAGGGGCCGGAAATGTAGAACACGTTGAAGCCGCGGAAGAATTCATCCCAGACGTTGGAGATCTGCGTCTCGGACATTTTCGGCGCCCAGCCCTGCTCGAACATGTTGGCGTAGAACCCCAGCGTGCGGCGGAAGCCGGGGCTGGAGAAATTGCCACGGGTGTCGTCGTCGCGCAGCAGCGGATCGGGCTGCTGCAGGGCCAGCGACAGCTGCTGCTCGAACTCGTTGATCGGCATCAGCACCGCATAGCGGTTCGGGCCCTGCATGCGCTTGATCGCGGCCATCTGCTCGTCCCATTCGGCCCAGGTGCGCGGCGGATGGTCGAAGCCGGCCTTGGCCAGCAGGTCCTTGCGGTAATAGATCAGGCGGGTATCGACGTACCACGGCACACCGACCAGCTCGTCGTGGATCACGTTGGTATCCCAGATGCCCTGGAAGTAGTCCTTCGGATCCACCACGGTCGAGCGCTGCACGAACGGCTGCAGCGGCGTCAGCGCGTTGAGCTCAGYGAATTCGGGTACCCAGGTGTTGCCGAGCTGGCACACGTCGGGCAGGCCGTCGGCGGCGAACGCGGTCAGCAGCTTCTCGTGCGCGGCCGTCCACGGGATGTTCTGCACATCGACCTTGATGCCGGGGTTCTCCGCTTCGAATTCGTGGATCAGCTCGCTGACCACCTCAGCCTCGCGACCCATCGCCCAGAAGCGCACGGTGGTGGTGCCCTGCTCGGGGCGGGCGCAGCCGGCCATGACCAGCGCGGCCAGTGCAGGCAATGCCCAGCGTCGCAGGCGGTGTTTCCAGTCGTGCACCTTGTTACTTCCCCTGGCCGGTGTTGCGGTTGGCATTGTTTTTCTGTTCCTGCGCGGCGGCCGCACGTGATTCAGCGATACCGACCGCACGTGCTGCTGCGGCCTTTTCATCCTTCTGCAGCTCTAGCGGCTGGAAGGAACCTTCCGGTGCCAGCCAGCCACCGCTGAAGCCCGCCCGTTCCAGACCCTTGCGGATGTACGGGTTCTTCTTCATCACATCCCAGACGAAGTCGTTGCGGTAGTTGGCGATCATGGTCAGGATCGGGCCCTGGTCGATGGCGATGTAGTCGCTGGCGACCCAGCCGCGGTCAGGCACCACGCGCCCGGTCTTGATCGGGATGTCGTAGTTGAAACTGGGATTGAACGAATCCAGGAAGCCATAGCTGGAGTAGATGTAGTCGCCGTAGCGCTTGTGCATCTCCAACGTGGCCGGGATCACTTCCTCGGGCGCGAACACGACCGAGGAGATCGCTGCGGTTGGCGCGATCGTGCCGTCATCGAAATTCTCGCGCAGGCCTGCGCCGCGCGACGAGTAATGGCGGAACTGGCGCTGCTCACCGCGGTATTCCTGGGTGGTGTTCTGCGGACCATCACTGGCGGTCAGGCCCCACACGTTCTCGCCGTACTCCTTCCAGTTCATCGGATTGGCGATGGCGTACTCACGCTGGGCCAGCGCGGCCGAACGGCTGTTGAGGAAGTAGGTGCTGCCACGCTCGCGCATGTAGGCATCCTGGATGTCGCGGAAATCGATCCAGACATGGCTGTACTGGTGGCCGAACAGCGGGCCGAAGGACAGGTATTCCTGGCCCTGGTAGACGCCCCAGTCGTTGTCGTAGGTCCGCGTCCACACTGTCCACGCATCCGGGCTGACCGGATGGCTGGGCGAACCCAGGGCGAGGATGTAGACCATCATCGCCTCGTTGTAGCCCATCCAGTCATGGTCGATGAAGCCGTTCTCGGGGAACCAGCCCATCGAGATCAGCGGCGCACGCTGCTGCAGCCACGGCCAGTCGACCTGCTTGTACAGGGTGTCGGCGATCTGCCGGATTTCCTTCTCGCGCGGATCGTCGCCGTCGTAGTACGACTGCGCGAACAGCACGCCCATCATCAGCAGCGCGGTGTCCACCGAGGACAGTTCCACCCAGCTGTCGTAGCGGCGCCCTTCCTGCATGTCCAGGAAGTGGTAATAGAAACCCTTGTAGCCGGCCTTGCCGGTGCGCTGCGGGCCCATCGGCACGTCGCGGAAGAACTTCAGGGTGGTCAGGGTGCGGTCGATCGCCTGGTTGCGGCTGACCCAGCCGTTCTCGATGCCGATCGGATAAGCGGTCAGGGCGAAGCCGACAGAGGCGATGCTGGCGAACGGTCGCGACGGATAGCGGTCCGGGGTAAGGCCGTTGATCTCGTTGGTGGTATCCCAGAAGAACTGGAAGGTGCGGCGCTCGATGTCATCGAACAGCGGCGGCAGCTCCGGCTTCATCGGCCGCGGCGGTGCGTCGGCCTCGATCAGGATCACCGGCGGGCGCGGCTTGGCAGGCTCCTGCTGGGCCGGTTTGCAGGCGGCGATGGCCAGGGTCATCGCAGCGGCGGTCATCAGGTGGCGTGCCTGCATGGCGCGGTTCCTCCGGTGGGCTGATCGATGAAAGAGCATAACGTCCAATGACCTGAAATCGTTTACAAAGTGCGGTCTTAAAAAACCACGGAAACGTGGTCGATGACACCGCGGTCATTGCCCACGCCATTGCCCCCTGTCTGGCAATGGCGTGGGCAATGGACCGGCCCGGGGACCGGCCATTGCCGGTGCCGCCGGCGAACCGGCGGCACGATGTTGCATCAACTGCCTGTGATCAGAAGCGGAAGCCCACTTCGGCCTTGACCTGACGCGGAGTACCGATGATGTCGCCGGTCTCGTTGTAGCTGGCCTGCAGCTTGCCGTTGGTCTTGACGTAGTTGTAGGTGGAGAAGTTGTCGAAGTTGAACACGTTGATGATGTCGATACGCGCGTACAGCTCGGTATCGCCCGCCAGCTTGAACGTCTTCGTCGCCTGCAGGTCGACCGAACGGTAGCCGAAGATCTTGCCACCCACCAGGAACTTGCCATTGGCGTTGGGCACAGCCGCCTGCGGCGTCGGCAGGTTGTAGCCACTGGCCTGCGGCACCGGGTACCAGTCATTGACGGCGGTCGGGGTAGCCAGGGTGATCTTGCCACCGAAGGTGATGCCCCAGAAGCCCGCGTACGAACCGGTGACCACCAGGCGGTGGCGCGGCGCGCCGTTGGAACGGATGGTCGGGTAATCCTCGATCAGGCCGCGGTCGAAGGCGTACTTCTCGTTGATGTCGCGGTTGTGGCGCGCGGTCGTCCAGGTGTAGGCGATCGAGGTACCCCAGCCGCTTTCCTGGGTGAACGGCTTCTGCGCCGACAGCAGGATCTGGGTCGCACGGGTCTTGATGCCCTGCTGGCCGATGATCAGGCTGCCGAAGCCCGGCACGTTGCAGCTCCAGGCCTGGCTCAGGCCCGGCTCGGTGCCACCGCACAGGCGCGGGTCATCGAAGAACTGGCCGGTCGGGTAGCGGTTGCCCAGGGTGAAGGCGAAGCCGTCGTAGCTCAGGGTACGGGCGATGGTGGCGTCGGTCAGCCAGTCACCGATCTGGTTGCTCATGCCCAGGCTGAACTGATCGGAGTACGGAGCCTTCAGCTTGTTGTTCAGCAGATCCACTTCCAGGCCGGCATTGCTGGTCGCACCGACCAGGCTCTGCAGGTTGCCGATGCCGTTGAGCAGGTTCGGGTTCCAGTCATAGCAGGCGGCCTGGCCGTTGATGCAGGTGCCGGTGGTCGGGTTGCGGAAGTAGATGGTCGGCTGCGGCAGGGCCAGCTTGGTGGTTTCCAGCTGCAGGTTGTCGAACAGGTCGCGGTCGTACGAACGGCCGGCACCACCGTGGATCACGTGCTGCTCGTCGGCGTTGATGTCATACGAGAAGCCCAGGCGCGGCTGCCAGGCATCCTTGAATGCCTTGCGGTTGTGGCCGTTGCTGATGTAGTCGCTGATGTCCAGGCCGCCCAGCGCCAGCGAATCGGCGTAGGTCTGGCCGGCGGCAGCACGCGGATCCTGCGAATAGATCGCGTCGACCACGGCCTGCGGGGTGACGAAGTCCAGGTAGGACGGGGTCTTTTCGTAGTCCCAGCGCAGGCCGAGGTTGATCTGCAGGTGGTCGTTGACCTGCCAGTCGTCCTGGATGAACACACCGTACTGCTTGGACTTCGAACGCACTTCACCGGACACGCCGTCCACGCCGGTCACCGGCTTGACGAACTGCGCCTTGTACGGGATGGAATCGGGGAAGTCCGGATCGCCCAGGCTGTAGGTGAAGGTCGGGTTGATCTGCGCCGCATCGGAGGCGTACAGGTCGATCGCCTTGTACTTCACGCCCATCTTGATGGTGTGGTCGCCGGCCCACTGGATGCCGTCCAGGGTCAGGTTGTCTTCGATCGACCAGCCCTTCTGGCCCTTCACCTGCGAATCCAGTGCCGATGCGCCACCGATCTTCACCACGGTGCGGTCTTCGGTGCCGTCCGGTGCGGTGTAGGTGATGCCGTTGGCCAGGGTCAGCGGGGTCGGGTTGTTGAACGAATCTTCATGGGTGACCATCATTTCGTTGTAGTAACGCTCGCCGCTGTGGTTCCAGCGCAGGGCGTAACGACGGTCGGTGTTGACCACTTCACGACCGGCTTCCGGCGAGGTCTGGCCACTGAACTGCGACTGGGTTTCGTCGCGGTCCTGGAAGGTCAGCTCGATGCGATCGTTGTCGGTCGGCTCGAAGTCGATCTTGCCGAAGATCAGATCCTGCTGGAACGGCTGGCTGGCCGGGCCCAGGCCGGCGGCGCCTGCGGGCGGCAGGAGGCCGGCAGCACCGGTAACCGCGCCGTCCGGCGCGATGGTGACCGGCAGGTCGAAGCGCTTGGCTTCGTAGGTCACGAAGAAGTGGGCCTTGTCCTGGATGATCGGGCCGCCCAGGGCGAAGCCGTATTCCTTCTCGGCCGAGACCATCTTGTCCTTGCCGCCCTGGCGCTCGGCCGGCGTCTTGGCGCGCATGTCCTCGTCGGTGTAGCGGTAGAACGCCTCACCCTTGAATTCATTGGTACCGGACTTGGTGGCAGCGGTCACTGCGGCGCTCGACACCTGGCCGTACTCGGCCTTGTAGTTGCCGCTGATGACCTTGTATTCGCCGATGGCCAACTGCGGGAACGGGTTGCCGGCGCTGCCGGACTGGCCGGCCACGCCGCCGCCCTTGACGTAGCTCTTCTGGCCCACGCCGTCGATGTAGACGTTGGTACCGTCGGAATTGGTGGCACCGCCGCGCAGCGAGGTGTTGCCCTTGGCATCACGGGTGAAGATCAGGCCCGGCACCGCGTCGGCGAACTCCAGGAAGTTGCGCGACACCTGCGGGGTGGTCTGGATCTGCTGCAGGCTGACGGTCTTGCCGACTTCGGAGGTACGCACTTCCTGCAGCAGGGTCGGCGCGACGACGTTGACGGTGTCCAGGTTGGTGGCGGCGGTCGAGCCGGTACCACCGGCAGCCGCCTCGCTGAAGTTCAGCGTCGCGGTCGAGGCGACGGTGACGGTGACCTTCTGGGTCTGGCCGTTGGCGACCACGTTGTAGGTGCCCGGATCCAGGCCCATCAGCGAGTAGCTGCCGTCGGCACGCACGGTGCCGCGACGGACGGTGCCGGTGGCGACGTTGGTGGCGGTGACTTCGGCACCGGCCTGGGCGCCGGACACCTGGCCGCGCAGGCTGGCGTTGGCCGACTGGGCCATGACGTTCGGGGCGGCGGCCAGCATCAGGCAGCTGACCAGTGCGGTGCTCAGCAGCCGGCGCGCCGGCGTGCGGATAGTGGAATGCATCATCAACTCAATCTCCGGGTGGCGGTGACCGCTTGCGCGGCACCTGCGATCAATCAAAAAAGAAGGAACGCCTCTGGCTTCAATGGCCGGATGGCGGAGTGGTGGAATCGCGAACAATCAGGCGCGGGACCAGGGTCTGCTTGTCCCCTGCCCCTTCCGTGGAGGTGCCGTCCATCAACTGCAACAAACGCGACATCGCCCGATCGCCCAGTTCGGCAATGCTGACCTGCATGGTGGTCAGCGACGGGTGAACGAAACGCGCAAGCGGAATGTCATCGAAGCCGGCCAGGGCGACATCGGTCGGGACATGGACACCTGCCTGCGCGAAGGCATACAGGCAACCCAGGGCCATCATGTCGTTGGCGGCGAATACGGCATCGGGCAGCGTGCCGGCTGCCAGCAACTCCTGACCGGCGCGATGGCCGGAAGCTTCGTCGAAATCACCGGGCAGCTCGATGCCTTCAGCGCCGCTGCCAAACGCCGCCAGCGCGTCACGGAAGCCGCGCAGGCGCTCGCGCGCGTCGAAGTTGAGGTCCGGGCCAGAAATGAATGCAATGCGCCGATGGCCAGCATCGAGCAGGTGGCGGGTCATCGCCATCGCCCCTGCATGGTCATCGATGCTCAACACCGGATGGTCCTGCCCAGGCAGGTAGGTGTTGATGAGTACCGTCGGCAATGCCTGCGGCAGGTTGTCGGTCAGGAACCCGGGGCTCTCGGCATAGGGCGAGAGCACCAGCAGACCGTCGACCCGGCCGCGCATGGCACGCAGGGCTGCGCCCTGCTGCTCCTGGTCGCCGTGATAGCTCGACACCAGCAGGTGCTGGCGCCGGCTGCGGGCGACGTTGTCGATGCCACGCATCAGTTCGGAGA
>NZ_JBFRFE010000095.1:0-9560 GCF_052114665.1 Stenotrophomonas sp. 2YAF22
GGCACAGGTCGCCGGGGACGCGGGCGTGCGCGTCTTCGGGCAGCAGTTGCAGGGGCAGGTTCAGCGCGGCAGCGGCCGCGCGCAGGGTGTCCGGATCGGCGAACGCCAGCAGCCGGCAATCATCGCGCGGCTGCTGGACCAGTCGGACACACAGTTCCGGGCCGATCCCGGCGGGCTCGCCCGGTACCAGAGCGAGCTCGGGGAGCATGGCTCAGGACTGCGGAGGCGTGGCGGTATTTTCCGCCCGGTCACCGCTGCGGAAGCTGACAAAGGCTTCGCCACGCAGCTCCTGCAGGAAGCGGTTGTACTCGTCTTCCAGCTTGCGGCGACCGATGGTCTCGCGGACCTGGGCGCGCTGGTTGTCACTGCCGACGTCGGTCTGGCGGGTGCCCACGCGCTGCACGATGTGCCAGCCCGCATCGGTGCGGAACGGCTGGCTGACGCCGCCGTCCTGGATGCCTGCCACCTGCTGGCCGAAGGCCGGGCCGAACGCGTCGGCCGGGAACCAGCCCAGATCGCCGCCCTGGCCCTTGCTGTTGGTGTCCTCGGACGATTCCTTGGCCACCTGCTGGAAGTCGGCACCGCCGACAACACGGGCGCGCAGGGTATCGATCTTGGCCTTGGCGGCCGCGTCGGACTGTGCATCGTCCACGCGCACCAGGATGTGGCGGCCGTGGTACTCGGTGACGGTGTGGGTGCCTGCCGCCGCACTGGCGTCGCGCACTTCCACCAGCTTCAGCAGCTGGAAGCCGCTCGGGCCGCGGATCGGGCCGACCACTTCGCCAGCCTTCATCTGCTGCATCGTCTGTGCGAACGCCGCCGGGATTTCATCCAGGGTGCGCCAGCCGAGATCGCCGCCTTCCAGTGCATTGGGGCTGTCGGAATAGCGCACGGCCGCCGCATTGAAGTCCAGTTCGCCCTTGTCCAGCAGCGCCTTCACGCCGTCGGCCTTCTTCTGGCCGGTGGCGATCTGCTCGGCGGTGGCACCGTCGGGCAGGGCGACCAGGATGTGTGCCAGATGGAACTGGTTGCCGGCATCGGCCTGCTGCTTCAGGGCAGCATCGACCTCGCCTTCGCTGACGCTGATGCGGCTCTGCGCGAAGCTCTGGCGCAGGCGCTGCACGGTGATCTCGTCACGCACCGAGGCGCGGAAATCGTTGAAGTCGATGCCGTCATGGGCCAAGCGCTGGCGCAGAGCATCCAGGGTCGAACCGTTCTGCTGCGCGATGGCATTCATCGCCTGGGTCAGCTCCTGGTCGCTGACACGGATACCGCTGCCCTGTGCACGGGCCACCTGCAGCTTGACCAGCACCAGGCGCTCGAGCACCTGACGGCTGAGCACGTCATCGGGCGGCAGCTGGGCCTCGCGGCCGGCGTACTGCGCCTTGATGTTGGCGATCGCACGCTGGAGCTCGCTCTGCAGGATCACGTCCTCATCGACGACAGCAGCGATGCGGTCCAACGGCTGGGCCTCCTGCGCAAGAACCTGCAGGGGGGCGGACACGCTGGACACCGCCAGAAGCGATGCGAGGAGAACGGGGAAGCTCTTGGTCATGGGATCTGATTCGGATCGTAGTCATCGCGGGTCGCTCCGGTGTTGCTGGGCGGCACGAGATAGAGGTCGTCGCGGTTGTAGCCGAGGATAGCACGGCGCAAAGTGCGGTCCGTGTCCTGGCCGAGGGAGCTCAAGCCCTTGAGCACGAACTCGAGCTGGATGGAGTTGTTCATTTCACCTTCGCGGTTGCGCACGTAGCGGCGGGCCACGGCGCGCACGGCCAGGCAGCAGCTGTCCCACTGTACGCCACCGATGATCTCCAGCGGTTCCTTGTCCTGCAGCGAGTAGTAATAACGGCCCACCAGGCTCCAGCGCTCGTTCAGCGGGTACAGGAACGACAGGTCGGCCTGTTCCAGCAGGGTGCGGTCGTGCTTGTTGGCATTGGCCGGGGCACCGGAATTGATGCGGTAGCGGTAGCTCAGGTTGACCACGCCGTCGTTGGACATCAGGTAGCGGGCGCGCACGCTGGCCAGATCCTCGCGCTTGTACTTGGGATCCCACTGATAGGTGGCACCCAGCGTCCAGCGGTCGTTGATCATGTAGTTGCCGTCGGCGATCCAGGCCGACTTGCCCTTTTCCACCGGCGCGCCGCCGGGGGCCACGGTCACCCGCGATTCGTCAAAGTACTGGATCTGGCCGATGGAGGCCGAGAAGCGCTCCTTGCCGGTGGTCTGGTCGATGAAGCGGGTGCTCAGCGCCAGGGTCAGCTGGTTGGCGTCGTTCTGGCGATCGGCGCCGGTATAGCGCGAATCGCGGAACAGCTGGCCCCAGCTGAAGGTGAAGTCGCGGGTATCGAAGATCGGCAGGTCATCCTGGTTGCGATAGGGCGTGCGCAGGTAGAACAGGCGCGGCTCCAGGGTCTGCAGGAACGACTTGCCACCGAGGGTGGTCTCGCGATCGAAGAACAGGCCGGCATCGAGACTGGCGATCGGCAGGCTGCGGCTGGGCGAGGTATTGCCGCGCAGCTGTTCTGGCGTGGCCGTGTTCGGATCGATGCCCTGCGAGACCAGGATGCTCCTGCGGGTGGCATCGGCCAGCCCGCGGTCCAGCTCGTAGCCGGTGTAGCGATAGGCCAGCGTCGGGGTGATGTACCAGGCCGCGCCGCTGATCGGGAACGACACGTAGGGCTTCACATCCAGGCGCGAGCCGCCGTACATGCGCTGGGTCTGGCCGTTGCGCGTGTACTGCAGGTCGGGACCGGCACTGGCGTCGTACTTGAAGTTGATATCGTCGTGGGTGAAGCGCACGGCCTCGGCGTAGACACCGGTCTCCAGCCACGGCAGCAGCGGCTTGTCCCAGTTGACGTACAGGCGCGGCTGGCGGTTGTAGGCCAGCGCGCGCTCGTCGAGGGTGTAGTCGGTCAGCTGCCAGCGGTCGGCCATGATGCCGGCCGTCCAGTTCTTGCCGGTGCCGTACAGGCCGACGGTGCTCTGCAGGTTCGACGCGGTGACGCCCACCAGGCGGTTGGCGAAGTCTTCCACGTAGCGCTCGTCGCTGACCCAGGCCAGGTTGGCGCGCGCCTGCCAATGGTCGTCGAGGTTGTGGTAGCCGCCGAACATCACCCGACCGCGGTCGCGGTCGCGCAGTTTGTCGTTGGGCATGAACGCGGTCAGCAGTTCGCCGCGGCCGCCTTCGTAGAGGTAGCGGAACTCGTTGTCGAGCATCAGACCGCGCCGGCTCATGTAGCGCGGGGTCAACGTGTCGTCGTAGTTCGGCGCCAGATTGAAGTAGATCGGCTGCGCGTAATCGAAACCGTTGCGGCCGGACATGCCCAGCTGCGGGAACAGCAGGCCGGTCTTGCGCCGGTCATCGATCGGGAACTTGAAGTAGGGCGCCCACAGGATCGGCACCTTGCCGATCCGCAGCACCGCGTTGCGGGCGGTACCGAAGCCTTCGTCGTTGTCGACTTCGATTTCCGGCGCCGTCAGCCGCCATACCGGCTGCGACGGGTCGCAGGTGGTGTAGGTGGAGCGGTGCATCTGCCCGACCGCGCCCTGCAGGTCGACCGATTCGGCTTCGCCATTGCCGCGGCGGGACACCAGCTGGTACTGGATGTCGGTGATCTTGTGGGTGTCGCTTTCCTGGTTGCCCTCGGCGCGCTTGGCGACCATCCGGATCGAGGCATCCTGGTAACGGACGTTGCCATCGGCGACGTAGTTGCCGCTTTCGGTATCGAAGCTGAGCTTGTCGGTGCCGACGAACTGGTCACCCCGGCGCAGCGCCACATTGCCCTGGTACTGCGGCACGGTGGTGGTGCCCAGCAGCTGGTCGCCCTCGATGTCGGTGGGCTGCTTTTCGCGCGCAGCGCTGGCGGCAGCCTTGTCCTGGCCGGGAACGGGTGTCGGCGCGTCGGTGAACGCAGGGATCACGTCTGTGGCCGGACAAAGGCCCCAGTTGAGCGGCTTGTCATCGGCCCATGCCGGAAGGCAGACGGCGATGCTCAGGGGCAAGGGAAGCAGGCGGAGGGCTCGGCGCACGCGGTTCGGATTCGGGCGAAAACGGACGGTAGCTTGCCCCATCCCTTGCATAGGGGCAATGAAGGCCTCCCCGGATTGCCGGTTCGGGTTCATCCAGCCCCGTTGCCGGAGGGGGCTGCGATCAGCGCCTGCAGGTGGGCCACGCTGCACTCGGCCAAGGCCTGCAGGTCGTATCCACCCTCCAGCATCGACACCATACGGCCGGCGGCATGGCGGCGTGCCAGCGCGTGCAGTTCGCGGGTGATCCAGGCGAAATCGTCGGTCTCCAGCATCAGGTCGGCCTGCGGATCGCGCAGGTGGGCATCGAAGCCGGCCGAGATCAGCAGCAGCTGAGGGCGGAAGTCGTCGATCGCCGGCAGCATCTCGTCGGCCCAGACATTGCGGAAGCGGAAGCCACCACTGCCCGGCGGCAGCAGGATGTTCATCAGGTTGCCGGCACCGCGGTCACGGCGCAGGCCGGACTCGGGGAACAGGCCGGCCTGGTGGGTGCTGTAGTAGGACACCCGGGCGTCGTGCTGGAAGATGTCCTGGGTGCCGTTGCCATGGTGGACATCGAAGTCGACCACCGCGATCCGCTCCAGACCGTGGCGGTCGCGGGCGTAGGCGGCGGCGATGGCGATGTTGTTGAGCAGGCAGAAGCCCATCGCGGTGCTGCTGGTGGCATGGTGGCCGGGCGGGCGCACCGCGCAGAAGGCCAGCGGATCTTCACCCAGCATCACCGCATCGACGGCGGCGACACCTGCGCCGGCGGCATGTACTGCGGCACTGGCCGAGCCCGGCGAGGTCCAGGTGTCCATGTCCAACTGGCGCAGCGGTGCGGTCTGCGGTTGCAGCACCAGATCCAGCAACGCGCTGTCGTGGACCCGGGTCAGTTCACCGAACTTGGCTGGCGGCGCTTCGCGCCACTCCAGTTGGCCGGGGAAGGCCTCATGCAGCGCGTCGAGCACCACCTGCAGGCGTTGCGGGCATTCAGGATGGCCAGGGCCCGGATCGTGCAGCAGGCAGGCGGGGTGGGTGAAGACCAGCATGGCGACTCAGCGCTGGCGATGCTGTGGCTGCCACAGCGCTTCGCCGTGGCCATCGGCCCGTGCCAGCACCCGGGCCAGCACGAACAGCAGGTCTGACAATCGGTTGAGGTACTGCAGCGCTTCGCTGCGTACCGGCTCCACCCGGGCCAAGGCCACTGTGTCGCGCTCGGCGCGGCGGACCACGGTACGCGCCAGGTGGCAGCGCGCGGCGGCCTCGCCACCGGCCGGCAGGATGAACTCCTTCAGCATCGGCAGGTCGGCGTTGTAGTGGTCCAGCTGCTGTTCGAGGGCGGATACGTCGGCGGCGTGGATCGCTGCATGGCCGGGAACGCACAGTTCGGCACCCAGATCGAACAACTGGTGCTGCAGGTGTACGACCAGCGCGCGGACGTCCTCCGGCAGCGGAACGGCCAGCAACAGGCCGAGCGTGGCATTGGCTTCGTCGACGGTGCCATAGGAGGCAACGCGCAGATCATCCTTGCCGACCCGGCTGCCGTCACCCAGGCCGGTGCTGCCGTCGTCACCGGTGCGGGTGTAGATGCGCGAGAGACGATGACCCATGGCGTGCTTCAGTGGTGGATGTCGCGGCGGGCCTGCAGGAGCTTGAGCACCTGCTCCACGGCAAGCTGCAGTGCGGCGGCCAGGGCCACGTAGATCGCGGTGGTGCGCAGGTACGGGCCGAACCACTGCACGTAGTTCTGTGCCCAGCCGGCCACGGTCGGCTCGGCCACGTTCTGGCTGGTCCAGTAGAAACCACCCTGCGCCAGCAGATGGCACAGCGCCACCGACGCCACCAGCAGCAACGCACCCTTGCCCAGCACCGACCACTGCGCGCTGCGGTAGTTGCGGCCCAGCAGCATGCCGCCGGCCCACATGGCGAAGTACGCCGGCAACAGCAGCCAATAGCCTGGCGACACGCAGTAGTGCTGCCAGAAATCGATACCGCTGCTGCGGATCACGATCCAGTCGACCAGCACCGCGAACACCATCAGCAGCGGGAACGCCCAGCGGGTCCAGCGGGCGAGGTAGAAGCCGCCGATGAAGAACACGGCCCAGGAGGCGTCCGGGATTGCCGCGAAGTGATTGACGCGGGTCGCCGCCAGCAACAGCACGAGCACTGACAGGACGAAGGCGCGGGGAGCGGAGTCGGACATGGCGGTGGGGCCGGAGCGGATTCAGGTTTCATTCTAGCCCGGAGCGGCGCTTGGCGCAGGCGGGGCCATGTCGGGCATGGCGGCGCGGCGAGCGCGTATCATGCGCCCATGAGTGAACGACATGACGTGCTGATCGTCGGTGGCGGTCTGGTGGGGGCCAGCCTGGCCATCGCCCTGGACCGGCTGGGCCGCGACGTGGGCCTGCTCGAAGCCAGCCCGGCCGGCGAACTGCCCGCGGTGTTCGACCAGCGCAACCTCAGTTTTGCTGCGGCCACCATCAATGCGCTGACCGCGCTGGGGGTCATGCAGAAGCTGTCGATGGCGCCTGGCCCGATCCGCCGCATCCATGTCAGCCGCGCCGGTGATTTCGGCCGCGTGCAGCTCGATGCAGCGGATTACGACCGGCCGTGGTTCGGCCAGGTGGTGGTCGCGCGCGATTTCGGCCAAGCGCTGGAAAGCCGGCTGCAGGAACTGCCACGCCTGCACCGCTACCGGCCGATGCGTTTCCTGGGTCTGGGCGAAGTGATTGACGGTTACCGCCAGGTGCGGGTGGCCGATGACAGCGGCGAGCGCGTGCTGTTGGCGCGGTTGGTGGTTGGTGCCGACGGCACCAGCAGCGGCGTGCGCGATGCGTTGGGCATCGAAGTCGATCGCCACGATTTCCAGCAGACGCTGTTCGTGGCCCGCGTGCGCAGCCAGCGCGCGCCCGACGGCACCGCCTGGGAGCGCTTCACCGATACCGGTCCGACGGCGTTGCTGCCGCGCGGCGACCGCCATTTCGGCACCGTGCACGGCGTTGCCCGTGACCAGGCCGAGGCGGTGATGGCGCTGGACGACACCGCTTGGCTGCAGCGCCTGCAGCAGGCCATCGGTTGGCGTGCGGGTCGCCTGCTCGACTCCGGTCCGCGCAGCGCCTATCCGCTGATCCAGGTACTGGCGCGCGCGCTGGTGGGGGAGCGCACGGTGCTGCTTGGCAACGCCGCGCAGACCATCCACCCGCTGGGTGCGCAGGGCTTCAATCTCGGCCTGCGCGATGCCTTGACGTTGGCCGAGCTGCTGGAAGTGGAGGGCGACGCCGGCAGTGATGCGCTGCTGCGGTCCTATGTTGCCCGCCGCGAAGAAGATCGACGGCAGACGGTGGCGTTCTCCGGCGGTCTGGCCCGGCTGACCAGCAATCCGGCACCGCTGTTACGCCCCCTGCGCAGCCTGGGCCTGGTGGCCGCACAGCGCGCCTCGGTGCAGTCGATGCTGGTAGGTGGTGCGATGGGCTTCCGTGGCGACGTGCCGCGCCTGTGTCGTGGAGAAGCCGCATGAACCGGCGCGCACGCCTGGACGTGGCGATTGTTGGCGGCGGTGTGGTCGGCGCCGCTTGTGCGCTGGCTTTGGCCGATGCTGGCCTCGCAGTGGCGCTGGTGGAAGGTCGTGAACCTGCGCCGTGGCAGGCCACTCAGCCGGATCTGCGGGTGTTCGCCTTCGCCGCCGACAACGTGCAGTTGCTGCAGCGTCTCGGCGTGTGGCCGACGATCGCGCAGGCGCGCGCCTGGCCGTACCGGCGCATGCAGGTGTGGGACGCGGCCGGAGGCGATGACCTGCTGTTCGACGCGGATCGCTTTGGCCGTCGCGAGCTGGGTTTCATCGTCGAGAACGGCTTGCTGCAGGATCGCCTGTGGGCGGCGTTGCCGGCCGCAGGCGTGGAACTGCATTGCCCGGCACGCGTGGAAGCGCTTGAGCAGGACGAGCACGGTGTGCGCCTGCGTCTGGATGACGGCCGTCGCATCGAAGCCGCACTGGCCGTTGCTGCCGACGGTGCGGAATCGACCCTGCGCGAACTGGCAGGGATCGACGTCGAGCGCCACGACTACCAGCAGCGCGGTGTGGTCGCCTATGTGGACAGCGAGTTGCCCAATCAGGCGACGGCCTGGCAGCGCTTCCTGCCGACCGGTCCGCTGGCGCTGTTGCCGGTGGCCGAGCGCCGCAGCTCCATCGTCTGGACATTGCCCGACGACGAGGCGGCACGCGTACTGGCGCTGGACGAAGACGCATTCAATCGTGAACTGACCCGCGCCTTCGCCGCGCGCCTGGGTGAACTGCGGCTGGCCTCGCCGCGCGCGGCGTTCCCGTTGCGCCGGCAGTTGGCCCGCCACTACGTGGCCGGTCGCGTGTTGGCGCTGGGCGATGCCGCCCATGTGGTGCACCCGCTGGCCGGGCAGGGCGTCAACCTCGGCCTGCGCGACGTCGCCGCCCTGCAGCACTGGCTGGCGCCATCGGCCGAACGGCGTGGACAACCCCGGTTGTCGCCGCAGCGCGTGCAGCGCTGGGCGCGTGAGCGTCGCAGCGACAACCAGATCGCCGCCTACAGCTTCGACGCGATCAACGGGCTGTTCTCCAACGACGAGATGCACCTGACCCTGGCGCGTGGCCGCGCGCTGGGCTGCGTAGGCAAGTGGCCGCCGCTGGTGCAGGCCTTCTGGAAGCGCGCCGCAGGGGTGTGACGGCGATGCCCTGGTAGATGCCAACCTTGGTTGGCGCGTCGATCGGGCACCCTCGGCCCGGCTGGAGTGAGGGCCTTCCGACCTTGTACCAACCAAGGTTGGCACCTACCAAAAGCGGGTCATGCCGGTCTGCAGCGAATCGCTTCTGTAGACGCCAACCTTGGTTGGCGCGCGAGCCCCGGATCATCCGCCGGTAGCGCCGTCGTTTCAGTAGATCCACGCCATGCGTGGATACCATTACCTACCGCAGCGACCTCAATCGATCAGCCAGCCGGCCAGATCGGCGCGGTCCAGCTTGCCGCGGCGCTTGCTGTCCAAGGCGTTGAACTCATCGGAAAGCGCCGGATTGGCCAGTGCTTCGTCACGGCTGATGAAACCATCAGCGTTCACGTCCAGCTCGGCGAAATGGATGCGGTACTGACCGACCACGCTGGCCGGCGCCACCGAGCGCACGGTTACCGGGGTTTCGCCCAGCGGTACCACGATGTCGACGCTGCCGGTCACACGGCCGGCCGACAGTGACTGCTGGCGGACCACGCCACTGTCATCGCGCAGCGGAGCGCTCTGTGCCGGTTGCGGGCGCGCCGGCTGTGACAGTGCCGGCAATGCCAGCACCGCGGTACACAGCAGCAGGGAAATGCGCGGGACGTTCATCAGCGCAGCGGCGACGCCAGCACCGTGATTTCCTCACGGTCGTGGTACAGCTGCTTGGCACGTACCACCAGCGGCTTGCCGGCCTGCTCCTGGAACAGGTCCAGGCACAGGCGCGTCTCGTCCCAGCGCTTCTTCATCGGCAGCTTCAGGTTGAAGATCGCGTGCCTGCACCAGCCCTCGCGGAACCAGGTGGCCATGCG
>NZ_JBFRFE010000096.1:0-9550 GCF_052114665.1 Stenotrophomonas sp. 2YAF22
GACCCTGGGCGGCAAGCACCACTTCCAGGGCCTGCGCCTGCCGGGCGTGGAACTGCTGCTGGAACTGCTGGGCTTGGTCGAACAGCGCCCGGACATCAGTACCGGCGCCCTGCTGGAGCATTTCGACGGCCGCGAAGAACAGGCCTCGCTGCACACCTTGGCCGCGCAGACGCTGGCGGGCGATGAAGCGATGTGGACGGTGGAACTGCATGACGCGGTCGGGCAGCTGGAGAAGCAGCTGCTGTTCCAGCGGATAGATGACCTTAACGCCAAGCAGCGACAACAGGGTCTGGACGATACTGACAAGTACGAGATGCGCGAGCTGCTGAAGGCACGCGCCAATCTGCGCCTGTAGCGGCAGTACACATCCCCGGAGAGACCATGCTGCTGCGCCTGACCTGCCTGCTGTTGTTGTCGCTCTGCCCGGTTCTGCCAGCCTGGGCTGCGGACCCCGCCCTTGCTGAAGTCCGCCCCGGACTCTACGCCGGCGGCCAGCCCACGGCCGCGCAACTGCGCGAACTTGCTGCACAAGGCGTGCGCACGGTGATCGACCTGCGCCAACCCGGTGAAGATCGCGGCTTCGATGAAACACGCGAGGCCGAAGCGCTCGGCCTGCGCTATGTACGCATTCCTGTGGCCGGTGCCGAGGGCCTGGATGCCGCCAATGTGCGCGCCGTGCACCAGGCGCTGCAGCAGAGCCAGGGGCCGGTGCTGCTGCACTGCGCCTCCGGCAACCGCGCCGGTGCCGTGCTCGGCCTGGTCAACGCACGCTACGAACACGCCAGCCCGGAACAGGCGCTGCAACTGGGCCAGCGAGCCGGCCTGAAGTCGCTGGAAGCCACCACCCGCGAGCGTCTGGCGATCCCTTCTCCCACCCCCTGATTCCCGGGGTAATCCCCCCGCACCAAGGAGCCCATCCACCATGACCCGCTGGTGGTCGCGCCTGCGACCGGACAACTTCACCCTCGCCCTGCTGTGCACCGTCGGCCTGGCCTCGCTGCTGCCGATGAAAGGCGCCGCCGCCCTGGTGCTCGACGATGTCACCACCGTCGCCATCGCCGCGCTGTTCTTCCTGCACGGCGCGCGCCTGCCGCGCGAATCGATCATCGGCGGCATGCTGCACTGGCGCCTGCACCTGACGATCCTCGCCTGCACCTTCATCCTGTTCCCGCTGCTGGGGCTGTTGTTCAAGCCGTTGTCAGGCTGGCTGCTGACACCTGAGCTGTACCTGGGCGTGCTGTTCCTGTGCACCCTGCCCTCCACCGTGCAGTCCTCCATCGCGTTCACCTCGATGGCGCACGGCAACGTGCCGGCGGCCGTGTGCAGTGCTTCGCTGTCGAGCATCCTCGGCGTGTTCCTCACGCCCCTGCTGCTGACCGCGCTGGCCGGCACCTCCGGCGGCGTGCACGACCCGCTGCATGCCATCGGCGGCATCATGCTGCAGCTGCTGGTGCCGTTCGTGGCCGGCCATCTGTTGCGCCCTTGGATCGCCGGCTGGGTGGAGAAGCAGCGCGCGCTGCTGCGCTACACCGACCAGGCCACCATCCTGCTGGTGGTGTACTCGGCATTCGGCGAAGCGGTTACCGAGGGGTTGTGGAGCAAGACGCCCCTGCTGTCGCTGTTCGCAGTGGCGGTGGTGGCGGCGGTACTGCTCGGCATCGCGATGCCACTGATCACCTTCATCGCCCGCCGCCTGCGCTTCAACCGCGAAGACGAGATCGCCATCGTGTTCTGCGGCTCSAAGAAGAGCCTGGCCACCGGYGTGCCGATSGCCAAGGTGCTGTTCGCCGGTGGCAGCCTCGGCGCGATCGTGCTGCCGGTGATGATCTATCACCAGATCCAGCTGATCGTCTGCGGCGTGATCGCCCAGCGCTACGCCAAGCGCGCGCCCTGACCTGTGGAACAGCCATCCACGCATGGCGTGGATCTACTGTAAGGCCCGGTCCACAAAAGTAGATCCACGCCATGCGTGGATGTTTCTGCGGTCAGACGGGGTCAGAGCCCCTTCGCGGATCCGGCCCTGAGTCGAGCATGGCTGGAATCCACAGGTAGCGCCGGGCCATGCCCGGCGGATCCACCCGCTACAACCAGGGCAGGATCCAGTGGTCCACCAGCAGGAAGGCGAACAGCGCCATCAGGTAGACGATGGAGTAACTGAACATCTTCATCGAGAACAGCTCGTCCGGCGGGTTGAGCATGCGCCAGGCGTACCAGAGGAACACGGCGTTGAGCACGATCGCCCCACCCAGGTAGAACGCTCCGCTCATGCCAACCAGGTACGGCAGCAGGCAGACCAGCGCCAGCACCACCGAGTACGCCATGATCTGCTTGCGCGTGTGCACCACGCCATGGGTGACCGGCAGCATCGGGATTTCCGCCTTGGCGTAATCSTCGCGRCGGAAGATCGCCAGCGCCCAGAAGTGCGGCGGCGTCCAGATGAAGATGATCAGCACCAGCAGCGACGAGTACGCCCAGTCCGACTGCCCCTGCATGCCGGTCACCGCCGCCCACCCCAGCATCGGCGGCATCGCACCGGCCAGACCACCGATGACGATGTTCTGCGAGGTCGCGCGTTTCAGGTAGACGGTGTAGATCACCGCATAACCGATCAGCGAGGCGAAGGTCAGCACCGCGGTGATCCAGTTCACCCACAGCACCAGGATCGCCATCGACAGCACGATCAGCACGCCGGCGAACACCAGCACCTGCCACGGCTTCACCTTGCCCACCACCAGCGGACGCCACGAGGTGCGCGCCATCTGCGCGTCGATGTGCGCATCCAGCAGCTGGTTGATGGCTGCAGCGGCGGAGGCGGCAAGCCAGATGCCGAGGAAGCCGAGCAGGCCGGCACGCACCTGCTCCCAGCTGGGCACGCCGGGAATGGCCAGGACCATGCCGACCAGGGCGGTGAAGACGATAAGGGCGACGACCTTGGGCTTGGTCAGATCCCAGTACTGGCGATAGTTGGAAAACATGGGATCAGTCCGGGGCACGCAGGCGGGCCAGCAGGCTGACCAATACAAACAACAGGGCAACGGCAACGCCGTTGTGCGCCACTGCCACTTCCAGCGGCAGCGCCAGCTTCACGTTGAGGATGCCGAGGGTGACCTGCAGCACCAGCAGCGTGACCAGGGCCGAAGCCCAGCCGCGCATGCTCGGCAGCCGGAACAGGCGCAGGCCCAGCCACAGCAGGTAAACGGCAACGACGATGGCAAACAGGCGATGGGCCATCTGGATGGCGATGCGCGAGGCACCGTCGAGCACGCCGCCTTCGTAGTCCACGCCGATACCGCGCCACAGGGTGAAGCCCTCGGCGAAGTTGTGCTGCGGCCACCACTGGTTGGCGCAGCGCGGGAAGTTGTCCAGCGAGGCGCTGCCGCCGCCGCACGCCAGCGCCGCGTAGTTGGCGCTGACCCAGCCACCCAGCGCGATCTGGGTGACCAGCACCGCCATGCCAATGCGCAGCAGCCACTTCAGCTTCGGCGCCTCAGCCAGGGTGATCGGCATGTGCGTGGCACGCCAGGCCATCCACACCAGCAGGCCGAACATCAG
Organism: Stenotrophomonas sp. 2YAF22; assembly: GCF_052114665.1. Taxonomy (NCBI): domain Bacteria; kingdom Pseudomonadati; phylum Pseudomonadota; class Gammaproteobacteria; order Lysobacterales; family Lysobacteraceae; genus Stenotrophomonas; species Stenotrophomonas sp. 2YAF22. The sequence continues at coordinate 3,553 of NZ_JBFRFE010000096.1, forward strand.
CATGCCGCCCAGCAGATGACCCATCACCACGATCGGCTTGAGCAGCAGGGTCACCGTCCACATGCCCAGCAGCGCCTGGAAGATCACCACCGCCAACGTCAGCAGCGCAGCGCGCGCCAGGTCGATGTTGCTCCAGCGCAGCGCCGCGATCAGCAGGATGGCCTCACCAACCAGCGCCAGCGCGCTGGCGGTTCCATGCCAGCCCATCATGTACAGCGGTATGCCCGCGGCCACCAGCACGCAGGCGGTGACTACCGCCGTGCTTCCGAAACGCCGCTTGCGCGTGGCCAGCAGGGCCAGGGTCAGGATCTCGATGCCGAGCGCGCCAGCCAGGAAGCGGTGCACCTGCTCACGCCAGGCCTTGTGTGTTTCCAGCGGACGGATCTCCGCTGCCGGGTGGCCAATGGTCTCTTCCACGTGCTGCGGCCAGGTCGCCTGCCCATAGCAGGTCGGCCAGTCCGGGCAGCTCAGGCCGGCATCGGACAGGCGCACGAAGGCACCGAACATGATCGTGCTCGCGGTCATGATCATGGCGAACCACGCCAGGCGGTGGAAATTGCGGTGCAGCGCCGGACGCGCGGAAAGGCTCATCAAACGGGACTCACTTCAGTTTCAGCAACGTGGCCATGTCCTTGCGCAGGCCGCCGAGATCGCTCCCGGGGGCATGACGCATGATCACGAAGCCGTTCGGATCGATCACGTAGACCGGCAGACCCGCCGGATCATCGACGCCAGGCAGCGCCGCGCGCAGGGCTGGCGACGGGGCCAGCGGCCGCAGCGCGGGCAGCGAGGCGATCGACGCCGGTGGCGTTCCCAGCCACAGGATCTCGACATTATCGGCGTTATGGCCGAACAGCTGCCACACCTTGCCCAGTCCCTGCGACAAAGTGACGCACTGCGCGTCGCAGGCTCCGGCCGGGGCCACCAACAGGCGCCATGTGCGCGCCTCGGGGTTCCAGGGGTAGGCCGCGCCATTGGCCAGCGTCGGCGGTTGCTGGCGCAGATCCACCGGCGGCTTCAGCAATTGTCCGCTGTTGCGATGTGCGGTCGGCTGCCAGCCGGAGAAACGCAGGAGGGCGGCCAGCGCCATCGCCCCGAAGAAAACGGCGAACAGCAGCACCAGGGTCCGGCGGCCGTTGCCGCGCGCCTGCGGGGAGGTAGCAGTGTTCATGCAGGGCATTTTCTCATGGTTGGGAAAGGGATGCCGGCCAGCGGCCGGCACTACCGGGCAACGGGCCGTCTTCTGCGCCATTCCAGTACCAGCGCCACCACCAGCACGGTCAGCGCCAGCCCGAACCACTGCACGGCGTAACCCAGGTGGCGCTGCGGCGGCAGCGTGTTCGGCAGCAGGTCGAGATCGCGCTCATCGCCGAACGGCAGCGCCGGGTCCAGCCGCAGCACGCGTTCGGGCAACGATGGCAGGCCCASTGCCGCAGCCAGGCCATCGGCGGGAAGGCGACTGGCCAGCCAGCGCCCTGCAACATCGGTGGTAGTGAACGCCGGCCCCAGCGCCAGCCCGGACGAAGGGGGCGGCGCCAACAGGCCTCGCACGGCTACCGGCGACGGCGGTGCCGGCACCACCGGCAACCTGCGGTCCGGCGGCAGCGCGCGCCAGCCCAGGTCCACCAGCAACACGCTGCCCGCATCGCTGCGGAACGGACGATAGATCTTCACTCCGGCGCGGCCGTGGCGGGTCTGGTTGTCCAGCAACACCACGCCCGGCAGGAAGCGACCGTGATCGGCCACGCCATGCAGCGCGCCCTGCGCCGCCAGCGCCTGCGCCAACGGCAGCGCCTGCGCCACGGCTGGCCCCTGCGCATCCAGCAACGCCTGCTTGGCCTGCATCCGCTGCAGCTGCCACAGCCCCAGCGCGGTGAATCCGGCCATCGCCAGCAACGCCATCAGCCAGCCGATCAGGCGCGTGTGCTGGCGCATCATGACAAGTCCGTGCAAACGCGGTCAGATAGGCACATCCATCCTGCCCTCGAGCCGCGCATGAGTGATTCGCTGAAGACCCTGCTGGTAATCGCGTTTCTGATCGTCATCGTCTGGAATCTGGGCGCCGGCCTGTATTACCTGCTGGTGGACCGCGGCCAGACCAAGCGCACGGTCAATGCACTGACCCGCCGCATCGGAGTGTCGGTGGCGTTGATCGTACTGGTGATCGTGAGCATCTACATGGGCTGGATCAAACCGCACGGCATCGGCGGCTGACGCTCCATCAGGCCAGGCAGCGCCGGCGGCTGACGCTGCCGACGCCTGCGCAGTCAAAGCACGTAGACGAACAGGAACAGCATCAGCCACACCACGTCGACGAAGTGCCAGTACCACGCGGCCGCTTCAAAGCCGAAATGGTTGTCGCGGGTGAAGTGTCCCTTCGCCGACCGCAGCCACATCACGATCAGCATGATCGTTCCCAGCAGCACGTGTGCGCCGTGGAAGCCGGTCAGCATGAAGAAGGTCGAACCGTAGATGCCCGAGCCGAGCGTCAGGTTCAGTTCCTTGTAGGCGTGGATGTACTCCTCGGCCTGCAGGGTCAGGAAGCCCAGGCCGAGCAGCACGGTCAGGCCCAGCCAGATCAACAGCTGGCGGCGGTTGCCCGCCTTCAGCGCATGATGGGCGATGGTCAGGGTCACGCCCGAGGTCAGCAGGATCAGCGTATTGATCAGCGGCAGGCCCCAGGCCGGGATCGTCTGGAACGCGCCACCGATCGCTGCCGGGCCATTGGTCGGCCAGCCGGCCGAGTAGCCCTGCCACAGCAGCTCGTTGGTCATCACCCCGCGCCCTTCGCCGCTCAGCCACGACAGGCCGAGGTGGCGGGTGTAGAACAGGGCACCGAAGAAGGCACCGAAGAACATCACTTCGGAGAAGATGAACCAGACCATCCCCATCCGGAACGAACCATCCACCTGCCGGTTGTAGTTGCCGGCCTGCGACTCGCGCACCACATCGCTGAACCACCAGAACAGGGTCAGCACCAGCATCGCCACGCCGATGTAGAAGGTCCAGCGGCCCCAGCTGGCGTCATTGAGCCAACTGGCCACGCCGACCATGGTCACCATCATCGCGATGGAACCGACGAACGGCCACTTGCTCTGGGCCGGGACGAAGTACACGTTGGCGTCGGTAGGTGTCTGGGCCATGGTCGGTATCCGGGTCAGGGAGCAGCGTGGGCGCCTTCCGACGTGGCGGCGGGCGCCAGCCGATCGGACAACGCATCGTTGCGGTAGAAGGTGTAGGACAAGGTGATCGTGCGGATTTCCGGCGGCAGGTCCGGATCGACGATGAAGCGCACCGGCATGTCACGCTTCTCGCCGGCCTGCAGGGTCTGCGCAGTGAAGCAGAAGCACTCGGTCTTGCTGAAGAACCCGGACGCGCGTGCCGGCGCCACCGACGGCACCGCGCTGCCGACCACGGCCTGCTGGCTGTCGTTGCGGGCGAAGTACAGCGCCTCGTTGAGTTCGCCAGGCACCACATCCATGGTCAGCTGCTCGGGATGGAACGACCACGGCAGCCGCGAATTGACGCCACCATCGAATTCCACCCGTACGGTGCGCTTGCCGGTGGCAGCACCGGTACTGGCTTCGCTGCCCGGGCCACGTTCCAGGCGCACGCCGAATACCTTCTCGCAGGCGATGCGATACAGCGGTACCAGCGAGAACGTCAGCAGGAACACCACCACCGCAACGCCGATCAGGCGCGGCAGGCCGGCGCTGYGTGACGGAGCGGTGGCCGGTGTTTCGCTCATCGACCGATCACACCGCTGAGGATGAAGCCGACGTACACCAGCACGGCGATCGCGCCCACCCACAGCGCGGTGCGCCTGGCGCGCTGGCGCTGCTCCGCATAAAGCGGCGCGGTGCCTGGCCGCTGGCCTGCCGATGCGCTTGCGGCCAAGCGTGGCTCGGCTCTGGCCGGGGTGATCGGGCTCTCGTTATGCATGCATCACCTCAATGACCGATATCGTCGTGGGCCAGGTCACCCGGGCGGATGGTCGGCGGCGTGGTGAAGGTGTGCGCCGGTGCCGGCGACGGCAGCGTCCACTCCAGGCCGCGCGCGCCTTCCCAGGAGCGGGCCTCGGCCTTCTCGCCGTTGCGCAGCGAGGACAGCAGGATCGCAGCCATCATGAACGGCGTGGCGAACATGCCGAACGCACCGATCGAGCTGATCAGGTTCCAGTCGGCGAACGCCACCGAGTAATCGGGGATGCGGCGCGGCATACCGGCCAGGCCCAGGAAATGCTGCGGGAAGAACAGCAGGTTGACGAACACGATCGACCACCAGAAGTGCACCTTGGCCCACTTCTCGCTGTACATGCGCCCGGTCCACTTCGGCCACCAGTAGTACACCGCCGCGATCAGCGCGAACACCGCGCCGGTCACCAGCACGTAGTGGAAGTGGGCGACCACGAAGTAGGTGTCGTGATACTGGAAGTCGGCGGCCACGATCGCCAGCATCAGGCCGGAGAACCCGCCGATGGTGAACAGGATGACGAACGCCACCGACCACAGCATGGGGGCTTCGAACGTGAGCGAGCCGCGCCACATCGTGCTGACCCAGTTGAACACCTTCACCCCGGTCGGGATCGAGATCAGCATGGTGGCGAACATGAAGTAGATCTCAYCGCCCAGCGGCATGCCCACGGTGAACATGTGGTGGGCCCAGACGATGAACGACAGGAACGCGATCGCCGCAGTGGCGTAGACCATCGCCTGGTAGCCGAACAGCGGCTTGCGGCTGAAGGTCGGGATGATCTCGCTGACCACGCCGAAGGCGGGCARGATCATGATGTAGACCTCGGGATGGCCGAAGAACCAGAAGATGTGCTGGAACATCACCGGGTCACCACCACCGGCCGCATTGAAGAAGCTGGTGCCGAAGAACTTGTCGGTCAGCAGCATCGTCACCGCACCGGCCAGCACCGGCATCACCGCGATCAGCAGGAACGCGGTGATCAGCCAGGCCCAGCAGAAGATCGGCATCTTCAGCAGGTCGATGCCGGGCGCGCGCATGTTCAGCACCGTGGCGATGATGTTGATCGCGCCCATGATCGAACTGATGCCGGCCACGTGGATGGCGAACACGGTGAACGCCACGTTGTAGCCGCCCTGCAGCGACAGCGGCGGGTAAAGCGTCCAGCCACCGGCCGGCGCGCCACCGGGCAGCAGGAAGGTCAGCAGCAGCAGGCTGAAGGCCACCGGCAGCAGCCAGAACGACCAGTTGTTCATGCGCGGCAGCGCCATGTCCGGCGCGCCGATCTGCAGTGGGATCATCCAGTTGGCCAGGCCGACGAAGGCCGGCATCACCCCGCCGAAGATCATCACCAGCGCGTGTACGGTGGTCAGCTGGTTGAAGATTTCCGGACGGATGTACTGGATGCCGGGCTGGGCCAGTTCCAGCCGGATCAGCACGCTCATGAACGCGCCGATGACGAACATGATGAAGCTGAAACCCAGGTACAGCGTGCCGATGTCCTTGTGGTTGGTCGAGAAGAACCAACGCTCGAAGAAGCTCTGCGGGTGATGGTGATCGTCGTGCCCAACTGCCGAGTGCGCCATTGCAAAACACCTCTCAGGATCGGTTGTCGCCGCAGCCGCGATACGGCCGCGGGCAGTTACATCAGGCTCCGCTGGCCGCCGCCGCAGGCGTGTTGCCGGCCTCGGCGGCTGCCGGTGCCGCCGGCTGCGCCGGCGTTTCACTGGCAGGTGCGGTGGGTTCGGCGGGCGCGGCAGGCGCTGCCGGTGCAGGCGCGGGTTTGCGCTGCGCCAGCCACTGCTTGAATTCTTCCTTGGACACCGCCTCGACCACGATCGGCATGAAGCCATGGTCCTTGCCGCACAGCTCCGCGCACTGGCCGCGGTAGACACCGGGCTGCTCGATGCTGGTCCAGGCCTCGTTGATGAAGCCGGGAATGGCGTCCTGTTTCCAGCCCAGCGCCGGCACCCACCAGGCGTGGATCACATCGTCGGAGGTGATGACGAAGCGCACCTTGGTGTCC
>NZ_JBFRFE010000097.1:0-9528 GCF_052114665.1 Stenotrophomonas sp. 2YAF22
CAGGGATGGGTTCACGGCGTCCCCCGCGAATCCACCCCGCCCCGCCAACCACGGCTGTTGCTTTAAGTGCCCACCCACGAGGGGCTGCGCCGATGGCTGGAAACTACCCGTAACCGCCATGCACCGGATTGTGACGACGCACCGCCATCACCAACCCGAACCCGGCCAGCAGCGACACCGCCGACGTACCGCCGTAACTGATCAACGGCATCGGCACACCCACCACCGGCAGCAGGCCGGAAATCATCCCGCCGTTCACCAGCACATAGACGAAGAACGCCAGACCCGTGGCACCGGCCAGCAGGCGCGAGTACGAATCGCGCGACTGGCTGGCAATCCACAGGCAGCGCCCGATCACCACCAGGTACAGCGTCAGCACCAGCGCCACGCCGATCCAGCCGAACTCCTCGCTCAGCACCGAGAAGGCGAAGTCCGTGGTCTGTTCGGGAATGAAATTCAGGTGCGACTGCGAGCCTTCGCCCCAGCCCTTGCCATCGAAACCACCGGAACCAATGGCGATCTTCGACTGGATGATGTTCCAGCCTGCGCCCAGCGCGTCCATTTCCGGGTCGAGGAACATCATGATGCGGTCCTTCTGGTACGGCCGCAGCAACCAGAACCAGGCGACGGGCGCCACCGCTGCCACACCGCCCACGCCCAGCCCCACCCACCACCACGGCAGGCCGGCCAGCAGCAGCACGAACACGCCACTGGCGGCGATCAGCACGCCGGTACCGAAGTCCGGCTGCAGCATCACCAGCCCGGTCGGCACGCCGATGATCACCATCGCCACCAGCACCGTGTTGAAGCGCGGCGGCAGCGGCATCTTGTGCAGGTACCAGGCCACCATCATCGGCAGGCTGACCTTCAGCAGTTCGGCCGGCTGCAGGTAGAAGAACTTAAGGTCCAGCCACTGCCGGCCGTACTTGCCCGTGCCCAGCGCGAACACCGCCAGCAGCGGAATCATCGAGATCGCGTAGATCAGTGGCGTGGCCGAGCGGATGCGCAGGATCGGCGCCCGAGAAATGCCCCACATCGCAGCCAGGCCCACGGCAAAGCGCACGCCCTGCGCCATCACCAGGCCATCGCCACCAGCACTCTTCAACGTCGCCAGGCCGATCACCATCAGCGCCCCCAGCGCCAGGCACAGCACCCAGTCCAGGCTGCTGAAGAACCGCTGCAGCATTTCGCCGGCCCAACGCAGGAACTCCTTCATCGCGCAGCCTCCGCTACGGGGGTCGGGCGYGTGCCGGCCGGCACGGTTGCCGCAGAAGGCGCACCTGGCGCAGGTACCGGCAGAGGCTCCGGCGCAGGAACACCGATCAGCACCGGATGCTCGACCAACTGTGCGGCAGCGATATCGCCGGCCTGGCGTGCGCCCACGTCTTCGTTGTCGAAGGCAGTGGCGCCGATCGCAGTGGTACCACGCTCGCTGTCCAGCGGCTGCATGCCTTCAGGCATCTTGCCCAACAACCAAGCATCGAAAATCTTGCGCGCGATCGGTGCAGCCGCCGCACCGCCGTAACCGCCGCCTTCCACGGCGATGGCCAGCGCAATCACCGGCTGCTCGGCCGGCGCGAAGCCGACGAACAGCGCACGGTGGCGCAGGTGCATCGGCAGGCTTCTGGGATTGACCGCGGCCGTGCCCTTGCGGCTGACGACCTGCGCCGTGCCGGTCTTGCCCGCCATCGTGTACGGCGCACCGGCTGCCATGCGTGCTGCGCTGCCGCCGGGAAGCATGGTCGCCATCATGCCTTCGCGCACAGCCTGCAGGTTGTTCGGGTTGGGACTGACCGGCTTGCTCTGGCCGGGCTCCGTCGCCACCCAGTCGCTGTCGAAACCAGCACGCTGCTGCATCACCAGATGCGGCGTGCGCAGCTGGCCATTGGCCAGGCCGCTGACACCACGGGCCAGCTGCAGCGGGGTGACCTTCCAGTCGCCTTGGCCGATGCTGATGTTCACCGTATCGCCGGGATACCAGGCTTCCTTGCGGCTCTTCCGCTTGTAGGCTGGCGACGGCAGGATGCCGGAGATCTCACCGGTCAGATCGATGCCGGTCGGCTGGCCGAAGCCGTAGTACTCCATGTAATGGTCGAACCGCTCGATGCCCAGGTCCAATGCCAGCCGGTAGTAATACGTATTGACCGACTGCGCGATGGACTTGCGCAGATCGGTCCAGCCGTGACCGCCACGGTGAGAGTCGCCCCAGCCACGCGAGGTGCCGGGCAGGTAGAACATGCCGGTCGACAGCACTTTGTCCTCGGGACGGCGAACGCCCGAATCGAGGCCGGCCAGGCCGATCAGCGGCTTCAGGGTCGAACCGGGGGCAACGCCGCCGAGTACCAGGCGATTGAACTGCGGGCGCGACGGGTTGTCGTTCAGCGCCTTGAAATCGGCATGCGAGATGCCGTTGACGAACAGGTTCGGGTCGTAGGACGGCAGGCTGACCATCGCCAGCACTTCACCGGTACGCGGGTCCATCGCCACGGCCGAACCTTCCTGATCACCGAAGGCAGCCACCATCGCCCGCTGCAGGTCGGCGTCGATCGACAGCCGCAGGTCGGCGCCGGATTGCGCAGCGACACGGCCGATGGTGCGGATCGCGCGGCCCTGCACGTTGGTCTCGACCTGCTCGTAGCCGACCTTGCCGCGCAGTTCCTGCTCGTAATAGCGCTCCAGGCCGGACTTGCCGATGTGGGTCAATGCGGCGTTGCCCTCGCCGAGGATCTCCAGATCCTTGTCGTCGACCCGGCCAACGTAGCCGATGATGTGCGCGAACAGGTCGCCATAGGGATAGCGACGGGTCAGGTACGGTTCCAGCTCGACGCCGGGAAAGCGCCAGCGGTCCACCGCGAAGCGCGCCATTTCCTCATCGCTCATGCGCAGCTTCAGCGTGACCGGCAGGAACTTGCGGCGCGCCTTGCGCGACTTGTTGAACGCTTCCAGTTCTTCCGGGCTGATCTGGATGATCTTCGCCAGCCCTTCCAGGGTGGCATCCATGTCCTTGACCTTGTCCGGGGTCACATCCAGGCGGAACGCCGGCACGTTCTCGGCCAGCAACCGACCATTGCGGTCATAGATCATGCCCCGCCCGGGCACCACCGGCCGCGGCTTGATGCGGTTTGCTTCGGATCGGGTGGCGTAGATGTCGTGGTCCAGCACCTGCAGCTTGAAGTACCAGCCGCCCAGGCCCAGCAGGCAGACCAGCACCCCGAAGAAGCCCAGCGCCGCGCGACGCCGGAACTGTTCGGCTTCGGCGTGCGGATTCTTGACCTGGCGACGCGGCAACATGGCTCAGCGCCCGCGCTTGCCGAAGCGCACTGCGTCCAGCAGCACGAACACCAGCGGCCACAGGCCCATGCCGAGCAGGGGTGCCCACCAGTACGACCACGGCAGGGTCGGCTCGCCCACCAGGATATGGACCAGCGCGCTGACGATGCGATCGTTGAACAGCAGGCCGCCGATGGCCAGCATCTGCTGCGACATCGGGAAGAAGCGGATGCGCGCGCGGAAGCGCTGCAGGATGAAGGCCAGCATCACCAAGCGCAGCGCCTGTTCGCCCAGCACCCCGCCGTACAGCAGGTCGGCGACGACGCCGCTGGCGAAGGCGATGCCGAGGCCGACGCGCTCCGGCGCTTCGATCACCCAGTAGGCCAGAACCAGTGCCAGCCAATATGGACGCAGCGGCTGCAGCAGCGCCGGCAACGGCAGCAGGCCCAGCAACAGGGCCACCACAACGCTGGCGGGAAGCACCCAGCGGTTGTCGCGAAGGCGGCTCATCGCTGCGCCTCCGGCTGCGGTTGGGTCGGCTGCGGTTGAGTTTGCTGCGGTTGCCGGCCAGCGGCCGGCACTACCGGGGAGCTGGCTGGGGRAGAGCCCCCCTCTTGTTGAGGGGGGCGCGCCGAAGGCGCGGGGGTAAGGGAGGATGCGCGGGCAGCCGGGTTCGTCGCAGACGAGGACGGCTGCCGGCCAGYGGCCGGCACTACCGGGGTAGCCTGCGTTGCTGCAGGCGCGGTGCCGGTCGGCAGCGCTGTGGCATCGGCCGGGCCACCGGGAGCGGCCTGTTCCATCTGCAGGCGCAGGTTCGGCGGAATGCGGATCGCAGCGCCAGGGCGCAGCAGCAGCACGTCGCGGCCACGATCGAGCTGCGCGGCCGGTTTCAGTTCGCCCACCAGGAAGGCATGGGTATCGTCCGGGCGCAGCCCGGTGATGGTGCCCACCGGGAATCCGGCCGGGAAGCGGCCACCGAGACCGGAGGTGACGATCTCATCGCCCACTTCCACGCCGGCACTGAGCGGGATGTCGCGCAGTTCCAGCTTGTCGCCGCGGCCGTAGACGATCAGGCGCACGCCATTGCGGGCCACGGTCACCGGCACCGCGTGGTCGGGATCGGTCAGCAACAGCACCGTGGAGCTGCCCGTGGTCACGCTGATCACCTGGCCCATCAGGCCGCCGGAATCGATCACCGCCTGGCCGACGTGCACGCCTTCGCGGCTGCCGGCGTCCAGTACCAGGCGCTGTTTGACCGGGTCCAGGTCGATGTCCAGGATCGGCGCCAGCTGTACGTCCAGGCCACTGCGCTCGGCCACGTTCAGCAGTTCGCGCAGCTGGGCGTTGTCCAGCGCGGCCGTCTGCAGACGGGTCAGGCGGGCGTTGGCCAGCAGCAGCTGGTTGCGCAGCTCGCGGTTCTCGGTCACCAGCTGGCCGTGGCTGGCGGCGGTATCCCGCACCTGCCCGCTGAGCTTGCCGGGCAGGCCGGCCAGGGCCCACACCGGCTGCACCAAGCTGTTGGCCTGCTCGCGCAGACGCGCCAGCCAGCCAGCCTGGTCGTCGAGGACGATCAGGGTGATTGCCAGTGCGAGATAGGCCAGCAGCCGCAGCGGGCTGGCGGCATCACCGGATCGGGAAGCGACGGGAGGTCCGGCGTAGGGCGGCACGGCAGCGATTCAACTGGCAGAAGGCGGAAGGGAAACACGCGGGCGCCCCGCCGGTGCCGACCTGCCGATGTGGCGGGCCGCACCCCGGAGGGGCGCTGCGGGCGCAGGCAGCCGGGACGGCTTATTCCGGCGCAAAGAACTCGTTGCCGTGCATGTCGACCAGTTCCAGCGCACGACCGCCACCGCGGGCCACGCAGGTCAGCGGGTCGTCAGCCACCTGCACGTGCAGACCGGTCTCCTCGGAAATCAGGCGGTCCATGTCGCGCAGCAGGGCGCCACCACCGGTCAGCACGATGCCGCGCTCGGCGACGTCGGCGCACAGTTCCGGCGGGGTCTGTTCCAGTGCCAGCTTGACCGCACTGACAATGCCCGACAGCGGCTCGTGCAGCGCTTCAAGCACTTCGTTGGAGCTGATCTTGATCATCTTCGGCACGCCCTCGGCGAGGTTGCGGCCGGAGATTTCCATCTCGATCGCCTCCGCCTGCGGGTAGGCACAGCCCAGCTCGACCTTGATGCGCTCGGCGGTGGCTTCACCGATCAGCATGCCGTGGTTGCGGCGCACGTAGTTGGTGATCGATTCGTCGAAGCGGTCGCCGCCGATGCGCACCGAGGCGGAATAGACGATGCCGTTGAGCGAGATCACCGCCACTTCAGTGGTGCCGCCGCCGATATCGATGACCATCGAGCCACGGGCCTCGGTGACCGGCATGCCGGCACCGATCGCGGCCGCCATCGGCTCTTCGATCAGGAACACGTCACGGGCACCGGCCTCCTCGGCCGATTCCTTGATGGCGCGGCGCTCGACCTGGGTCGAGCCGGCCGGCACGCAGACCAGCACGCGCGGGCTCGGGCGCAGGAAGCGCGACTTGTGCACCTTCTTGATGAAGTGCTTGAGCATCGCCTCGGTGTAGGTGAAGTCGGCGATGACGCCGTCCTTCATCGGGCGGATGGTGGTGATGTGGCCCGGGGTACGGCCGAGCATCTGCTTGGCCTCGGCGCCAACGGCTGCCACCGACCGGGTACCACCAATGGCGCGATCCTGGCGCACCGCGACCACGGACGGCTCGTTCAGCACGATTCCCTGCCCACGCACATAGATGAGGGTGTTGGCCGTGCCCAGGTCGATGGACAGGTCATTGGAGAACATGCCGCGCAGTTTCTTGAACATCTGGGAGTTGATCCTGAGGGGTGTCGCGCCCAACGCGGGATGGCGAAAAAATGGGCAGAAATCGAGGTCGACAAGCCTAGCAACCTGCCTGCCGCCGAGCAAGGAGAAAACTAGCTGAACCCGCGCCTTCACAGGCTTTCGGCCTGATCGGGCATCACCCGGTTCTGGCCCTGAGCGGCACCAGCGGGTAACCTTTGCGCCGTCGGGCGCCCAAGGGCGCCGTTTGCTTGCCTGCCGAAGTGGGCCGGCCCACCCCAAAATTCACCGCATAGGCTTACATCGATGTCCGCTCTGATCTGTGGTTCTCTTGCCTTCGACACCATCATGGTGTTCCCGGACCAGTTCAAGAATCACATCCTGCCGGACAAGGTGCACATCCTGAACGTGTCGTTCCTGGTGCCGCGCATGCGCCGCGAGTTCGGCGGCTGCGCCGGCAACATCGCCTACAACCTGCACCTGCTGGGTGGCGATCCGATCCCGATGGGCACGGTGGGTTCGGACTTCGGCCCGTACCGCGAGCACTTCGATGCCCTGGGCATCGACCTCACCCGCGTGCGCGTGATCGATGAGCTGTTCACCCCGCAGGCGTTCATCACCACCGACCACGACAACAACCAGATCACCGCCTTCCACCCGGGCGCGATGATGCGTTCCTACGAGAACCACGTGCGCGACGTGCCGGGCGTAAGCCTGGGCCTGGTCGGCCCGGACGGCCGCGAAGGCATGATCCAGAACGCGCTGGAATTCCATGAAGACGGCGTGCCATTCATCTTCGACCCGGGCCAGGCGATGCCGCTGTTCAACGGCCCGGAACTGCGCGAGTTCATCGAGCAGGCCGATTACGTGGTGGTCAACGACTATGAGTCGAACCTGCTGCAGGAACGCACCGGCTGGAACGAAAAAGAGATCGTCAGCCGGGTCAAGGCCTACATCACCACCCGCGGCCCGAAGGGCGCGGTGATCCACACCCCGGAAAAGACCTACGACATCCCGCCGGCGCACGAGCGCCGCGTGGTCGACCCGACCGGCTGTGGCGACGCCTTCCGCGCCGGCCTGATCTACGGCATCCAGAAGGGCTTCGACTGGCTGACCATCGGCCGCATGGGCAACCTGATGGGCGCGCTGAAGGTCGAGCACCCGGGCACCCAGAACCAGCGCTTCACCTTCGATGAGTTCAACGAGCAGTTCAAGCAGCAGTTTGGTTACGCGTTGAACGCGTAAACGAACTGCCCGCGCATTTCTCCTTATCCCCGCGCCTTCGGCGCGCCCCCTTGAACAACAAGGGGGCTGTCCACCCGAGGCGCTATCGGGAATGCTTCTGGCGGGAATGCCGCTGGTAGGTGTCGACCTTGGTCGACACTGCCGGCCAATGGCCGGCACCGCATCGCCGCCCCGCCCTTCCGGCTCAGGGCTTGGCCTTCTCCGGCAAGCGGTACAGCTCTTTTTCATAGGCCAGCGTGCCCCACATCGCGTAGGCATGTGCGCGCCGTGCCAGTTCCGGCCGCAGCGGCTGCGGCTGCAACTGGTCGCTGGCCGGGTCGTAGCGGAAGCCCTGCGCGGGCTTGTCCGGCTGCAGGATGGCCACATCGTTGCCCTCCATCCACGCCAGATTGCGGTCGTACTGCATCAGCGCGCGTCCCGGCTGCAGCCGCTGCAGGTCGGTCAGGTCCTGTCCCACCGTCGGGGTCGGATCGGCAATGCCCAGCAGCGACAGCAGGGTCGGCGGCAGATCGATCTGACTGACGATGCGGGTATCGCGGCGCGCTTCGATGCCACCGCCGAGGATCAACCCGGGAATATGGAAGTTGCCGATCGGCACCATGTTCTTGCCGAACACCCGCGAATCATGGTCGGCCACCACCAGGAACACGGTGTCCTCCCAGTACGGTGAGGCCATCGCCTTGCGGAAGAACTCGCCCAGCGCGTAGTCCGCGTACTTGGCGGCGTTGTCGCGGGTCTGCTTCGGTTGCTCGTACAGGTCGATTCGGCCGTCGGGGAACTCGAAGGGATCGTGGTTGCTGGAGGTGAACACCAGGCCGAAGAACGGCGTGCCCTGCGCTTTCAGCTGCCGGAACTGCTGGTCGGCGCGAGCGAACAGATCCTCGTCCGACGCGCCCCAGGAGCCGACGAAGGCCGGCTTGCGGTAATCCTTGCGGTCCACGATGCGGTTGAAGCCGTTGGCGAGGAAGAACTCGCGCATGTTGTCGAAGTGGCTTTCGCCGCCGTAATAGAAGCCGGTGTCGTAGCCATGCCGCCCCAGCACATCGGCCAGGGTGAAAAAGCGCTGGCGGCTGGCGGGCAGCTTGACCACCGATTCGGCCGGCGTCGGCGGGAACCCGGTCAGTACCGCCTCGATGCCGCGTACCGAACGCGTGCCGGTCGCATACAGACGCTCGAACGCCCAGCCCTGTCTGCTCAGCCGGTCGTAGTTGGGCGACAACGGCCGCCCGCCGAGACTGCCGATGAACTGCGCGCCCAGGCTTTCTTCCAGCACGATCACCAGATTGCGCGGCTTGCCCAGGTACTGCGGCGGACGCAGCGCCAGGCTCGGCAACGCGTCGGAGACATACGCCGATGCCGGCAGGCCGCTGCTGGCGCGCAGCTCGCTGACCACCTCGGCCAGCGGCAGGTCGCCATAGACGCGCGAGGTTTCGCTGCGGGTCGCCAGCTGCCGCGCGGCATAGCCGACGGTGTACAGCGAGTTCAACGGCAAGGCGTTGATGGTCGGGTCGGTGGAGAACGCCACCAGTGCCGGGTTCAAGGGACGATGACCCAGGCTTGAACGCACGCCCAGCGCCGCCAGCAGCAGCACCAGGAACGCCAACGGCAGCCGCCACAGCCATCCGGCTTCGACTGCGACCGTTGGGCTGCTCCCGACCCAGCGCCGCGACCCACGCAGCAGCGCCCAGAACAGCACGATCACCGCGGTGACTTCAATCACCACGGCCAGCAGATGGCCGCGCAGCAGCGTCATCCCGACTTCTTCGGGATAGATCAGATATTCGAGGAACAGGCGATTGGGGCGCAGGCCGTACTCGGCCATGAAGCTTGGTGTGGCCAGCTCCATGAACACCAGCAGCACGCTGGCCAGGATCAGCCACCACCTCAGCAGATGGCGCCACGCGCGGCCCACGCGTCCTTCCAGCGGCAACAGCAGCGCCAGCACCGCCGGGATGCCGTACAGCAGGCACAGGGTCGACACATCCACCCGCAGCCCCTGCAGGAACACCGTGGCCCAGCCCTCAGCGGCACTGACGCGCGCGGCATGCCACAGCGCCAACCCCAGTCGCGACAACGACAGGGCTACCAGGCCAAACAGGAAGAAGGCGGCAATCGGACACAGACGCCGGTACAGCGACACCCACACAGCTCGGAGCATGAAAGGAATCCAGAAATGGAGCCAAGGACACCCATGCCCCATCC
>NZ_JBFRFE010000098.1:0-9498 GCF_052114665.1 Stenotrophomonas sp. 2YAF22
CGTAAAGAGCGTACCCGCGTCGGTCGCGGTATCGGCTCCGGCCTGGGCAAGACCTTCGCGGTACGCCTGCTGCGCTTCTTCCTGTTCCGTCGTCATCGAGTGGCTCATGGCTGCTCCCTGCTGTTACTTCAGGCTGATCGTGGTGTTGACGCCGTGGCTCAGCGTCTCGTCGTCGAACCAGCGCGCGGTGACGGTCTTGGTCTGCGTGTAGAACAGCACCACCTGCTTGCCGTACGGACCCAGGTCGCCCAGCTTGGAAGCGCGCGAACCGGTGAACGAGAACAGTGGCACCGGCACCGGGATCGGCACGTTGATGCCGACCTGGCCGACGTCGATGTCTTCCTGGAACCGGCGTGCTGCGGCGCCGGACTGGGTGAACAGCGCGGTGCCGTTGCCGTTCGGGTTGCTGTTGACCATGGCGATGGCCTCATCCAGCGTTTCCGCTTCGAGGATGACCAGCACCGGCCCGAAGATTTCTTCCTGGTAGATGCGCATGTCGGTGGTGACACCGGCAAAGATGGTCGGGCCGACGAAGTTGCCCTTCTCGAAACCATCGACCTGCGGCTTGCGGCCATCGAGCACCAGCTTGGCACCCTGCTCCACGCCCGAAGCGATCAGGCCTTCGACGCGATCACGGGCGCTGCAGGAAATGACCGGGCCGACGTCGGTGCCGGCGACCGTGCCACCGCTGACCTTCAGGGTCTTGGCCTTTTCGACCAGGTCCTGCACCCAATCGCGTGCTTCACCGACCAGCACCAGGGTGGAGGCGGCCATGCAGCGCTGGCCTGCCGCACCGAAGGCCGCGCCGACCATCGCATTGAGGGTCTGCTCCTTGTTGGCGTCCGGCAGCACCACGGCGTGGTTCTTGGCGCCCATCATGCACTGCACGCGCTTGCCGGCCAGCGAGGCGCGGTTGTACACGTGGGTACCGACGCGGGTGGAACCGACGAACGACACCGCCTTGATGTCCGGGTGGTCGCAGATGGCGTTGACCACTTCCTCACCGCCGTGGACCACGTTCAGCACGCCCTTGGGAATGCCCGCTTCCAGCGCCAGTTCGACCAGGCGCATGGTGACCATCGGGTCCTGCTCGGACGGCTTGAGGATGAAGGTGTTGCCGGTGGCAATGGCCATCGGGAACATCCACAGCGGAATCATCGCCGGGAAGTTGAACGGAGTGATGCCTGCGCACACGCCCAGCGGCTGCATGATCGAGTAGGTGTCCACGCCGTTGGCCACGTTGTTGGCCAGCTCGCCCAGCTGCAGGTTGCCGATGGCGGCCGCATGCTCGACCACTTCCAGGCCGCGGAACACATCACCTTCGGCGTCCGGCAGGGTCTTGCCCTGTTCGGCGGTGAGGATGTGCGCCAGCTCGCTCATGTTTTCGCGGATGAGCTGCTGGTACTTCAGGAAGATGCGCGCACGGGTACCGATCGGGGTCTTGCGCCAGGTCTTGAAGGCCTCCTTGGCGGCAGCCACGGCGGCATCGACTTCACCGGTGGTGGCGAACGGCACCTGGGCCAGCACGTCCTGGGTGGCCGGGTTGATCACGTCCTGCCAGTGGGAGGTGGCCGATTCAACGAACTGGCCATCGATCAGCATGCGGATACGGGGCGCTGCAACAGTCATGACGACAATCCACGGGGTGCGAAAGATGCTTGGCATTATTCACAGGCCACGCCTCGATTTCCGGCCTGAATCCGCTTAATCTGGCCAATGCCCGCCACGATTCCTGTTAATCCTGTGAATTATTCAGCCCCCCAGCGCCAGCTCGGCCTGCGACTGCTGCGCCTGCGCGAGCAGCGCGGCTACAGCCAGGCCGAYCTTGCCCGCGCCCTGGGGCTGTCGGCCAGCTACCTGAACCAGATCGAGCGCAACAAGCGCCCGCTGACGCCTGCGGTGCAGAAGAAGCTGGGCGAGGTGTTGGGCGATGTTTCCCCCCTGTTCGACGACGATGAGCCCGCCGCGCTGCAGGAGTCGCTGGGCGAGACCCTGCGCGATCTGGGCCTGGCCGACGTCAGCGCCACCGAACTGCGCGCGCTGGCCGGCAACCTGCCGCAGGTCAGCCGCGCGCTGCTGGACCTGCACCGCCGCCACCTGGCATTGCGCGAGCATGCCGCCGCGCTGGAGTTCCAATTGGGCGAGCCGGGTGCGGGCAGCACGTTGCCGGCGGGTGACCAGGTGCGCGARTTCTTCAACCGCATGCACAACCACATCCCCGAGCTGGACGAACTGGCCGAGCAGTTGTTCGCCGAATGGGGGCTGGCGCCGGGACACGTGGCGCCACGGTTGCGCCAGCTGCTGGCCGACCGCCACGGGGTGCTGGTGGAAGTGGCCGCGCTGCAGGCCGGGCGCGAGAAGCGCCAGTACGATGCCGGCAGCCGTACGCTGTGGCTGCCCGACTACCTGGAGCCGGGCCAGCAGGCGTTCCAGATGGCGGTCGAGCTGGCGCTGCGTGGCTACCTGCCGCAGATCGATGCGGTGATCGCGCGCACCGGCTTCACCGACGAGGCCCGCATCGCACAGGCGCGTATCGGCCTGTCCAACTATTTCGCCGGTGCGCTGGTGATGCCGTACATGCGCTTTCTGCGCGCGGCCGAGGCCAGCGGCTATGACATCGAACTGCTGGCGCATCAGTTCGGTGTGGGATTCGAGGCGGTCTGCCATCGGTTGAGTACGCTGGCACGCCGCAGTGCGCCGGGGCTGCCGTTCTTCTTCATCCGCGTGGACCGCGCCGGCAACGTGTCCAAGCGCCACTCGGCCACCGATTTCCACTTCTCGCAGGTGGGTGGTTCCTGCCCGTTGTGGATCGTCTATGAGGCGTTCAACCAGCCCGGACGCATCCTCACCCAGACCGCGCGCATGCCCGATGGCCGCCGCCATTTCTGGCTGGCACGGCAGGTCAGCAGCGGACCGGTGGGCCACGGTCAGCCACGCAAGACCTTCGCGGTGGCACTGGGCTGTGACCTGCAGCATGCGGACAGGCTGGTGTATTCGCTCGGGCTGGACGTGCAGAGCCCGGGCAACTCGGTGTCGATCGGCCCGGGCTGCCGGGTGTGCCCGCGCGAGGACTGCATGCAGCGCGCGTTTACCCAGTTGCCGGGAAGGTAGGGGTTGGGTTCAGCAGGGCTGCGCCCTGTACCCGCCGAAGCGGTAGTGCCGGCCGCTGGCCGGCAACCTCAACAGCAACAGCATGCATTCCGTGGGATGGCGAGGTAGATCCACGCCATGCGTGGATGCTCTTCGACGAATTGTCGAAATATTCGATTTCGATGGGGATTCATCCACGCATGGCGTGGATCTACTAAACCTTCCGCGCGTCCGTTGCATCCCAGTTCAACGCCTTCACCGGAGACGACCATGTTCATGCTGCGCCCCTGCCTGGCCTTGCTGCTGGCTGCTGTCGCTGCGCCGGCATGGGCGACCTTTTCCATTGCCGCCTGCAACGAAGCCGGCGACTGCGGGGTGGCTGTCGCCACGCACAATCTCGCCGTCGGCGGTGTCGGCGTGCCGTGGGCGCAGGCGAAGGTCGGCGCGGTCGCCAGCCAGTTCGAAACCAACCCGACCTACGGCTCGAAGGGGCTGGCGCTGCTGGCCGAGGGTCGCACGCCGGCACAGGTGCTCAAGCAGTTGCTGGACGAGGATGGCGACTTCGATGGCACCAGCATCGCCGAGCGCCAGATAGGCCTGGTCAGCGCGCGCGGTGGTAACGCGCAGTACACCGGCGCGACCGCCCAGCAGGCCGATTGGGCCGGCGCCCAGGGCGAAGGCAACGTCAGCGTGCAGGGCAATGGATTGGCAGGGCCAGAGGTACTGGCCGCCATGCAACGCACATTTGCGGCCACCCACGGTGCGCTTGCCGCGCGCCTGTTGGCAGCACTGGAAGCGGGACAAGCGGCGGGTGGACAACGCAGCGGGCAATGGTCGGCGGCATTGCTGGTGCGCACGCCTGGCGGCGACTGGCAGGACACCGACCTGCGCGTGGATGCCGATCCGCGTGCCGTGCCGCGCCTGCGCGAGCTGTACGACGTGCGGCTTTCAAATGAAGCGATCATCCGCGCCGAGCAGCAGTGGGAAAAGGGCGACGTGGCCGGCGCACGCGCGTCGCTGGCCACCTCGCTGGCGCTGGCGCATGGCTGGGACCGGACGTGGGCACGCGCGGCGCGGCTGGCGATGTCGCAGGGTGAAACCGCATTGGCCCGCGAATACCTGGCGGGATTGCGCGCGCTCAATCCGGGATGGGTGAAGCRGGAATTGGCCTTGCCGTTGTATGCGCCATTGCGCGGCGATGCGGTGGTCAAGGCGTGGCGATAACCAACGGTAGCGCCGGGCCATGCCCGGCGAGCGCAGCAGCGCACCGCGATCAATAGATCGGCGTCACCTTCATCTGTGGCAACGGCCGTGGCGAGCCGTCGGTGAGGTCGGGACCAAGGTCATCCCAGCTGCGGCCCTGCTCCACCATCAACCCCCACAGCTGCTGCGATGCCAGCCGCTTGTCTTCCGAACCCAGCTTGTACGACGGCGGCGACGGCGTGCCGGTGGCCACCATCGCATAGGCGGCGCGATAGGCCAGCACCTGCTGCGCCGGATCGTCGGTGCGCGAAATCTCCAGCGTGTAGCGCTGGTAGGCCGAGGCCAGGTTGCGCCACCGGATCCAGTAATGGTTCTCGAACGAGAACGAGCAGAAGCGCGCACCGGCCAGGCTGCCCTTGTCGGCGATGCGGGTCAGCACCTCCTGTGGCATGTCCAGGTTCATGCCACCCTCGTCGCCCTGCAGGCTCACATGCACGATGCGGTCGCGATACCCCGGCGCACGCGCCTGCAGCAGGTCGCGCCAGTTCTGCATGGTGGCCACCACCGCAAACAGGAAACGGCCCAGCTCACCGGCCGCCAGCGGCGTGGCGATGGACTGGTAGTGCCGCTGCCATCCATGCCGGTTCTCGGTAGGCAGGAACACCGCGCGTTCCAGCGCCTGGCGGTTGTCGCTCTCGCGCACCACCGGCTCGGGACGTTGCGGATAGACCAGGTTGATGGCGAAAGTCGGCCAGCGCGGCAGCGCGGCATCGAACAGGTGGATCGGGAAGTTGCTGCTGATGCCGCCATCGGAGAACCAGCACACCCGGAACGCGGTGATCACCGGACCACAGGCCTGGCCCGCGCTGGTCAGCCCTTCCATGCTGTCGGCCACGTTGTGTCCGGCCTCACCTGCAGCCGTCGACGTCGRCTCGCAGCGACGTTCGCGACGCGAGGGCTCATGCAGCGGCACCGCGCTGATCAGCAGCGGGAAGCTGAGGCTCATGCGCGTGGCCACCAGTACCGGCAGCGATGCACCCTGCGGCAGGTGGTAGTAGTTGTGGCCTTCAACCTCGCGCGGTGGTCCGGCGCGGTCGACCATCCACTGCACCACACTGGCCGGGAACAGCTGCTCGAACTCCTCGCGCAGGAACCAGAACTGCGCGCCGCCCAACGGCAATGTGCGCGGTTCATTGTGCGACACGCAGGTGGTGATCATCTGCAGGGTGATGGCATGCGGGCTGTCTGGCTCGTCTGCGTAACGGGGCGCGTCGTGCAGGTCGGCAAAGGTCAGCGGCGCATCCATCGGCTTGCCCGCCAGCTGCTGCAGGCTTTCATGCAGCCACTCGGTCAGCGCGGGCTTGTCCGCACGGCGGCTCAGCCCGCTGCACAGGCCCAGCAGGTTGCGCCGCGCCACCCGTGCCACCCTTAGCGCAGCGGCGGCCACGCCTGCGCCATAGGCACACAGCAGCGAAGGCAGCAGGGTCGCCGCGACGCCGCTCCAGCCGCCGCCCCACCAGCCCAGGCCGAGCAACAGTGCCAGCGACACCAGCACTTCCAACGGCGCGATCTGGAACACCGCGATGGCCAGGCACAGCAACTTGCGCGGCCAGCCTGCGTTGCCGGTCAGCACCACCAGCAGTCGATATGCCGCGYGCGCGCCACTGGCCGGTTGGAACAGGCTGTAGATGAGCCCGCGTCGCGACAACTGTGCCGACACCGCCGACAGGCCACCGTACCCGGCGTCACCGGGCAGGGTTTCGCCGGCCTGCTGGCGCCGGTCGCCGTATGCCGCAGCGGCCGCCACGGCAGCGGCGATCGCACCGGCCGAGGTGCCACCGATGCTCTTGAAACGGTATTCGCGGGCCAGCGCGAGCACCGCATTGGGATACACGATGCCACTGGTGATGCCACCTTTCATGACCAGATCGCAGTACTTCGCCGCCACGAGCCACCTCCCGTCTGTCGGTGCCCAGTATGGCAAGACACGCTCTCACAGCCTGAGAAGGCAGCCACAGCTTCGGCGCGTGATGGTGTCCCTTGACCAAGACTRCCAACGGGTCCACCTTGCACCTGCCGAAGGTATCCATCCTGGCGTTCATGCGAGGGGATGGATTTAAACGGGAATCCGGTGAAGGCGCCTCGCGCGCCCATTCCGGAGCTGCCCCGCAGCGGTGAATGGAAACGAATCCTGCCAACAGCACTGGGCTCGCGCCTGGGAAGCGGCAGGTAGTAGGTGGGCCAGCCGGCCCGTGTCCATCAGCCCGAATACCGGCCCCGGCCGGGGGACGCGACCGTCCCCTGACTCGACCTGGAATCTCCGCGGGGAGGTTGCCGGGGCCATCGTCGTCCTGCGCGTGCAGGCGGTGTGGCCGCGCGCGTCCTGTTCACGGTTTCCGTCCAGACCTGCTGCCCACGCCCAGATGCACCCGACGATGACCGAGCTCCAACGCCCCACCCTGACCCTTCCCGACAACGGCCAGCGCCTGTTGCTGCACTCGTGCTGTGCGCCATGCTCGGGCGAAGTGATGGAGGCGATCACTGCCTCCGGGATCGACTACGCGATCTTCTTCTACAACCCCAACATCCATCCGGTGAAGGAATACGAGCTGCGCAAGCAGGAGAACATCCGCTTCGCCGAACAGCACGGCATCCCCTTCATCGACTGTGACTACGACACCGACAACTGGTTCAGCCGTGCGCGTGGCATGGAGAACGAACCCGAGCGTGGCATCCGCTGCACGATGTGCTTCGACATGCGCTTCGAGCGCACCGCGCTGTACGCGCACGAACATGGTTACGACACCATCAGCTCATCGTTGGGCATCTCGCGCTGGAAGAACATGGCGCAGATCAACGACTGCGGTGTGCGCGCCGCCTCGCGCTACGAGGGCCTGCAGTACTGGGACTACAACTGGCGCAAGGGCGGCGGTGCCAGCCGCATGGTCGAGATCAGCAAACGCGAGCAGTTCTACCAGCAGGAATACTGTGGCTGCGTCTACTCGCTGCGCGACGCCAACCGTCATCGTCGCGAGAACGGCCGCGAACGCATCAGGATCGGCCTGCTGTATTACGGGCAGGACAATGACGCCGCCAGCGGCGATTGACGTGCACGCGAGGGGCGGCCACGCTGTTCGCCCCTCCTGCGTTGTACCGGACCTGCCATGACCACCCTGCCCGCTGATGTCGCCCTGCTGGTGATCGACCTGCAGCCGGACTTCATGCCCGGTGGCGCCCTCGCCTGCGAACAGGGCGATGYGCTGGTGGCACCGATCAACGCGCTGCTGGCCGAGCGCCGCTACCGCACCGTGGTGGCCACCCAGGACTGGCACCCAGGCGACCATGCCTCGTTTGCCAGCCAGCATCCGGGGCATCTGCCCTTTGAAGCGATCCTGCTGCACGCGCAGCCGCAGACCCTGTGGCCGGACCACTGCGTGCAGGGCAGCACCGGCGCCGCCCTGCACCCCGGCGTGGACTGGACCGTGGCCGACCTGATCCTGCGCAAGGGCACCCGCCAGCAGGTGGATTCGTACAGCGCCTTCCGCGAGAACCACGGCCCCGATGGCACGCGTCCGGCTACCGGACTGGCCGGCTGGCTGCACGAACGCGGCATCCGCGAGGTGCACGTGTGCGGGTTGGCACGCGACTACTGCGTGCTGTGGAGCGCGCAGGACGCGGTGAAGTCGGGGTTCCGGGTGAAATTCCTGTGGGAGCTGACCCGCCCGGTGACCGAGGCCAATGACGTCATGGTGCGCGATGCCCTGGCGAAGGCGAGGATCGCGATTCTGTAATTTCGCCCCTGCAGGGACCGATGGTAGTGCCGGCCGCTGGCCGGCATCTGCACAGGTTCCGTGGCTGCCGGCCAACGGCCGGCACTACCCGGGCGCGCGTGCGCTGGTATTCCTGTCGGAACTATCGGAACACCACCGTGCGGTGCCCGTTGAGCAGGATGCGGTGCTCCACATGCCGGCGTACCGCCCGCGCCAACACCTGCGATTCAGTATCGCTGCCCAGCCGTACCAGCTCGCGCGGGGTCATTGCGTGATCCACGCGGGCCACGTCCTGTTCGATGATCGGGCCCTCGTCCAGGTCTTCGGTGACGTAGTGTGCGGTGGCGCCGATGATCTTGACCCCGCGCGCATGCGCCTGGTGGTACGGCTGCGCGCCCTTGAAGCTGGGCAGGAAGCTGTGGTGGATGTTGATCGCCCTGCCCGCCAGCGCACGGCACAGCGTGGGCGAGAGAATCTGCATGTAGCGCGCCAGCACCACCAGGTCGATGCGCTCGCGCTCGACCAGATCGATGATCTGCTGTTCCTGTGCCGCGCGCGTGTCCGCGTTCACCGGCAGATGGTGGAACGGCACCTGGTAGGACGCTGCCAGGGCTGCGAAGTCGGCATGGTTGGAGGCCACCGCAGCGATGTCCACTTTCAACTGGCCGCTGTGGGCACGGAACAGCAGGTCGTTCAGGCAATGGCCCTGCTTGCTGACCAGTACCAGCAGGCGCGGCCGGCGGCGGCCATCATGCAGCTGCCAGTCCATGCCGAAGTCCGCTGCCAGCGCGGCCATCGCCGTGTGCACGGTGTCCAGCGGCAAGCCCGCATCGCGGTCGAAGTGCACGCGCAGGAAGAAGCGACCGCTCTCCTCGTCGCCGAACTGCTGGGCGTCGAGGATGTTGCAGCCGTGGTCGAACAACAGGCCCGACACGCGGTAGACGATGCCGGTACGGTCGGGACAGGAGAGAGTGAGGATGGAATCGGGGCGCATCGCCGGAGTGTAGGCCAGCGCCGCTGCGCGGTGGACGATGGTCACCGATGCAACCGACTGCTTGGGACAGACCCAAGCGATACTTGGCCTTCCGCATGGCAAGCTGGTCGGTCATGAACCTGTTGCAGCTCATCCGCAGCTTCACCCGCACCGCAGAGACCGGCAGCATTGCCGCTGCGGCGCGCACCCTTGGCATCAGCGCCACCGCCGTGGGCCAGAACATCAACCGGCTGGAGGCCCACCTGGGCGTGCGGCTGCTGAACCGCAGTACGCGCCAGCTGGCGCTGAGCGAGGCCGGCACGGTGTATCTGGCGCAGGTGCGGCATATCGAAGCCGACCTGGCGCGCGCGCAGGCGATGGTGACCGCCGGCGACGTGGAGCCGGCCGGGCCCCTGCGCATCGCCAGCAGCAGCGCGTTCGGCCGGCACGTGCTGGCACCGC
>NZ_JBFRFE010000099.1:0-9494 GCF_052114665.1 Stenotrophomonas sp. 2YAF22
GACCAGATCGAGGTGCCATGCGCGCGTGGCCAGCACGGCGCGTAATACGTGGCGAAGGCAATGGCGGCGATGCCACCCAGCACGGTGAATGCCAGGTCCCAGCCGAGCTGGGCCTCGCTTCCCGGCGTCATGCGCAGCAGCGATGGCAGCCAGCCCGCGGCACTGCTGACAAGGGCAAGCGCGAGCAGCGCGCCGATCAGCGCGAGCAGGGAGAGAAAGACGGTCTTGAGCGTGCCGGGCATGCGCGCATTGTACGGCCGCCGGGGTGCGCGGCGCTGCCGGCAGATCGGCATGGCCGCCGCGCCCGTGGGAGAGGGAAACGGACACGGCGGCCATGCACAGGGGGGTCAGGCAGCGAAGTCGATCACCACGCGGCCTTCGATGGTGCCGGCGTGCATGCGCGCGAACACCTCGTTGACGTTCTCCAGGCGGTCGGTGCTGACCGTGGCGGCAACCTTGCCTTCGGCGGCGAACTGCAGCGATTCCTGCAGGTCCAGGCGAGTGCCGACGATCGAACCGCGTACGGTGACGCCGTTGAGCACCATGCCGAAGATGTCCAGTGGGAAGTTGCCCGGTGGCAGGCCATTGAGCGAGACCGTGCCGCCGCGACGGACCATGCCCAGCGCCTGTTCAAACGCCTTGGGCGAAACCGCGGTGACCAGCGCACCATGCGCGCCACCGATCTCCTTCTTCAGGAACGCAGCCGGATCGGTGGTGCGCGCGTTGACGGTGACCTGTGCGCCCAGGCGCCTGGCCAGGGCCAGCTTGGCGTCGTCCACATCCACCGCTGACACGTTCAGGCCCATCGCGCGGGCGTACTGCACCGCCATGTGGCCGAGGCCACCGATGCCGGAAATGGCCACCCAGTCACCGGGCTTGGTGTCGGTGACCTTCAGGCCCTTGTACACGGTGACGCCGGCGCACAGCACCGGTGCGATCTCCACGAAGCCCACTTCCTTCGGAAGCAGGCCGACATAGTTGGCATCGGCCAATGCGTACTCGGCGAAGCCACCGTTGACCGAGTAGCCGGTATTGCGCTGCGTTTCGCAGAGCGTTTCCCAGCCGCCCAGGCAGTGTTCGCAATGGCCACACGCCGAGTACAACCAGGGGATGCCGACCCTGTCACCTTCCTTGATGTGCCCTACCCCGCCTCCCACGGCCACGACGTGCCCCACGCCCTCGTGGCCGGGGATGAACGGCGGGTTCGGTTTCACCGGCCAGTCGCCCTCGGCGGCGTGCAGGTCGGTGTGGCAGACGCCACAGGCCTCGATCTTGACCAGCACCTCGCCCGCCCCCGGGCGCGGTACCACGACTTCCTCGATGACCAGCGGCTTGCCGAACTCACGGACAACGGCGGCCTTCATGGTTCTATTCATGCGTGCTTCTCCGTAGTGCGCTTGCAGACAGGATGGCGCCGGCCCCATGCCGGCGCCTTGATCCCGATCAATCCTCAGAAGAAGCCGAGCTTCTTCGGTGCGTAGCTGACCAGGAGGTTCTTGGTCTGCTGGTAGTGGTCGAGCATCATCCGGTGGTTTTCGCGGCCGATGCCTGACTGCTTGTAGCCACCAAACGCAGCGTGCGCCGGGTAGGCGTGATAGCAGTTGGTCCATACCCGCCCGGCCTGGATCGCGCGGCCCACCCGGTACAGTCGCGCGGCATCGCGGCTCCAGACGCCGGCACCCAGCCCGTACAGCGTGTCGTTGGCGATCTGCAGTGCTTCTTCCTCGGTCCTGAACGTGGTGACCGACACCACCGGCCCGAAGATCTCCTCCTGGAACACGCGCATGCCGTTGTGGCCCTTGAACACGGTCGGCTGCACATAGAAGCCGCCGGCCAGGTCGCCACCGAGCGCGGCTCTGTCACCGCCAATCAGCACCTCGGCGCCTTCCTCGCGGCCGATGGCGATGTAGGACAGGATCTTCTCCAGCTGTTCGCCCGATGCCTGCGCGCCCACCATGGTGTTCGGGTCCAGCGGATTGCCTTGGCGGATCGCCGCCACGCGTTCGAGCACACGCTCCATGAAGCGTTCGTAGATCGATTCCTGCACCAGTGCGCGCGACGGGCAGGTGCACACCTCGCCCTGGTTGAAGGCGAACATGACGAAACCTTCCACTGCCTTATCGAGGAAATCATCGTCCTCGGCCATTACGTCGGCGAAGAACAGGTTCGGCGATTTGCCGCCCAGCTCAAGCGTCACCGGAATCAGATTCTGGCTGGCGTACTGCATGATCAGGCGGCCGGTGGAGGTCTCGCCGGTGAAGGCGATCTTGGCGATGCGCGGGCTGCTGGCCAGCGGCTTGCCCGCCTCCAGGCCGAAGCCGTTGACCACGTTGAGCACGCCCGGCGGCAGCAGGTCGCCGATCACCTCCATCAGCACCAGGATCGACGCCGGGGTCTGTTCGGCAGGCTTGAGCACCACGCAGTTGCCGGCGGCCAGCGCCGGCGCCAGCTTCCAGGCCGCCATCAGCAGCGGGAAGTTCCACGGGATGATCTGCCCGACCACGCCCAGCGGTTCGTGGAAATGGTAGGCCACGGTGTCGTCGTCGATCTGCGACAGGCTGCCCTCCTGCGCACGCAGGCAACCGGCGAAGTAGCGGAAGTGGTCGGCCATCAACGGCACGTCGGCGTTGAGCGTCTCGCGGATCGGCTTGCCGTTGTCCCAGGTCTCGGCGTGGGCCAGCAGTTCCAGGTTCTGTTCGATGCGATCGGCGATGCGGTTGAGCAGCAGCGCACGGTGGGCGGCCGATGTGCGGCCCCAGGCGTCCTTTGCGGCGTGCGCGGCATCGAGTGCGGCGTCGATGTCCTCGGCGTTGGAGCGGGCAACTTCAGTGAACACCTGGCCGTTCACCGGCGAGATGTTGTCGAAGTACTGGCCGCTGCGCGGGGCGATCCATTCGCCACCGATGTAGTTGCCATAGCGCGGCTTGAACAGGGAGCGAGGATCGGTGGCATGCGGGCGGGTGGACGGTACGGCGTTCATGGCGGCTCCTGTGGTGGGCATGGTGCATCCACAGGCGCAAAGACGATGCCAACTGTGGCCTGCTGCGCTGCATCACGCCTTCATCGCCCGGCCGTCGGTGATCCTGTCGCGCGCCCTGCGGCAGCGCAGCAGGCGCGGCCGTTGCAGGGCGACGCGGGGTGTGCTGTTAATCGGGACAGGTCCCGCAACAACTGTCGCAATGTGCGACACAGGAGGCTGTCGGTGTCCCCGCTTGCTCCCGATCCCCGCCTGGGAAGTGCCCGGCGCAGTTTCTTCGAGCGCGGCGCTGCGCCCGTCGGCGCGGTGCCCGAGGCGATCCTGCATTCTTGGCAACGCTGCCAACGGCACGGCCTGCTGGTGGATGCGCAGCCGGCCGCCGAACCACTGACCGACAACCGCCTGCGCGAACTGCGCCAGCGCCGCGAGCGCCTGTGGCGACAAGCGCGCCCGGAGCTGGACGGACTGGCGGCGGAAATGACCCACAGCGGCAGCATCGTGCTGCTGACCGATGAAGACGGCTGGATCCTCGACGCCGAAGGCAGTGCCGGTTTCCTCGACAAGGCGGGTCGTGTCGCGCTGATGCCGGGCATGCGCTGGGACGAGGGCACGGTCGGCACCAACGCGATCGGCACCGCGCTGGTCGACGGGCGCGCGCTGCAGGTGCGTGGCGGCGAGCACTACTTCGCCCCGCACGGCATCCTCACCTGTTCGGCCGTGCCGATCCTGGATCCCTACGGGCAATGCCTGGGTGTGCTCGATGTGTCCGGCGACGCGCGGTTGCCACACGTGCACGCGCTGGCGCTGGTGCGGCAGGCGGTAGCGCAGATCGAGCACCGCGGTTTCGCCGACGGCCTGGCCGACTGCGAGCTGCTGCGCCTGCATCATCAACCCGCGCTGCTGGGCAGTGCGCGCGAAGGCGTGCTCGGCTTCCGCGGCGGTCGCCTGGTCGCGGCCAATCGTGCCGGCCTTGCCTTGTTCGGGCTGGATCGCCAGGACATCGGACGCACGCCGTACGAAGCGCTGTTCGAACAACCGCTGTCGCGGCTGGCAGATGACGGCGTGCTGCTTGATCGCCAGGGCCGTCGTCTGTACGGCGTGCGCGAGGCCCGTGCGTCGCGACGCAGTGTGACTACGCCTGGACCGACCGCGCCGCTGCCGGCGAGTGCGCAGGGCCCACTGTTCGATAGCGGGCAGCAACAACAACTGGCCACCGCAGGACGCGTGCTGCAGGCCGGGTTGCCGGTGCTGCTGCAGGGCGAGACCGGCACCGGCAAGGAAGTCTTCGCGCGGGAACTGCACGCACGCAGCACGCGTGCGGGAAAGCCCTTCGTCGCGGTGAACTGCGCGGCGCTGCCGGAAGGCCTGATCGAAGCAGAGCTGTTCGGCTACGAGGAGGGTGCCTTTACCGGTGCGCGCCGGCAGGGCAGCCCGGGCCTGCTGCGGCAGGCCGAGGGCGGTACGTTGTTCCTCGATGAGATCGGCGACATGCCGCTGGCGCTGCAACCGCGCCTGCTGCGCGTGCTGCAGGAACGCGAGCTGTCACCGCTGGGCGGCGGCAAGCCGGTGAAACTGGATTTCGCACTGGTCTGCGCCAGCCACTGCGAACTGCCGCAGGCGGTGGATGCCGGCCGCTTCCGTGCGGATCTGTATTACCGCATCGCCGACCACGTGGTGACCCTGGCGCCGTTGCGGCAGCACCCCGATCGCGCTGCCGTGGTGGATGCCCTGTGGCAGCAGCTGGGACAGGGCCATGCGTTGTCGTCGCAGGCCCGCGCGGCGCTGGCCGCCCATGCCTGGCCCGGCAACCTGCGCCAGCTGAGTGCCTGCCTGCGCACGCTGGCCGCACTGGCTGAGCCGGGTCAACCGGTGAGCCCGCAGCTGCTGCCCGCGGACGTGCGTGCTGGTACGCCCACCGCGCCAGCAGTGCCTGCCAGCGGAGCATTGGAGGAGATCGCCGAGGCGGCCATGCGCCAGGCGCTGGCCGAGTGCCAGGGCAACGTCAGCGCGGCCGCCAAGCGGCTGGGAATCAACCGCAGCACCCTGTACCGCCGGCTGGGTACGCCACGCGGCTGAACGGATGCGCTGGCGCCGGGTCTGTGCCCGGCCCCAGCAGGGGCCGAGGGATCAGCCCGCCAGCACCGCGGCCTCGCGTGCCAGGCGCTCGACGCTGTCCCAGTCGCGGGTCTGCATCAGCGCGGCGGTGGTCAGCCACGAACCGCCCACGCACAGCACGTTGGGCAGATGCAGGAACTGGCTGGCGGTCTGCGCACTGATGCCGCCGGTCGGGCAGAAGCGCACATCRCCGAACGGGCCGTGCCACGCCGACAGCATCGCGGCACCACCGGCCTGCACCGCCGGGAAGAACTTGAAGGTGTCCAGGCCGTGTTCCAGGCCGACGATCAGCTCCGAACCGGTGGCCACGCCAGGCAGGTAGGGCAGATCGGCATCGCGCGCGGCGGCATACAGCCGTGGGGTCGCCCCGGGCGACACCGCAAAGCGGCCGCCGGCCTGTTTCACCGCCTGCATCTGCGCGACATCGAGCACGGTGCCGGCACCAATCACCGCATCCGGCACGGCCTCGACCATCGCCTTGATGGCTTCCAGCGCGCGCGGCGTGCGCAGGGTCACCTCGATCACCGGCAGGCCGCCACGGAACAGCGCCTGCGCGACCTGTACCGCATCGTCGATGTCATCGGGGGTGAACACCGGAATCACCGGTGCCAGTTTCAGTACCGCACGAACGCGTGGATCAGCGCCGGACATCGAATCGCTCCTCGCCCATCAGGGCCAACACATCAGCTTCGCTGACGGGATTGAAATCGCCGGGAATGGAATGCTTCAGGCCCCCGGCAGCCAGGCCGAAGCGCACGGTGGCGTCGGCATCGAAGGTCGACAGGATGCCATGCAGGATGCCTGCCGCGAAGGCATCACCGCCGCCGATGCGGTCGACGATGCCCTGCAGCTGGCGTACCGGGGCCTGTGCGCGGGTGCCATCGCGGCCGAGCAGCAGCGCGCCCAGCGCATGGTGGTCCACGCTCAGCGTCTGCCGCTGGGTGCAGGCCATCCACTGCAGCTGCGGGAACGCTTCGAACGCGGCCGCGGCCGCCGCTTCCACGCGCGCGACCACGTCGGCCTGTTCGAAACGCTGGCCGAGGATGACCTCGATATCGCGGTAGTCGGCGAAGACGATGTCGGCCTGCGCGAACAGTTCGTGCAGGATCGACCGCGCATCGCCACCCCAGCGCTGCCACAGCTTCGGCCGGAAGTTGCCATCGAAGGACACGCGCACGCCCAGTGCACGCGCAGCGCGCGCTGCGGCCAGGGTGGCCTGCGCCACGTCCGCGCCCAGCGCCGGGCTGACCCCGGACAGGTGCAGCCACTGCGCGCCCTGCAGCAATGCGGGCCAGTCGTAGTCGGCGGCGGTGCTGTTGGCGAATGCCGAATCGGCACGGTCGTAGACCACTTCGCTGGCCCGTTGCACCGCGCCGGTGGTCAGGAAATACAGACCCATGCGGCCTTCGGCATCTTCGCGCACGCCGCGCGTGTCGACCCCATGCCGGCGCAGTTCGGCCAGCGCATGCGCGCCGAGCGCGTTGCCGGCAACGGTGCTGACCATGGCCACGTCATGTCCAAAGCGGGACAGCGAGACAGCCACGTTCGCCTCGGCACCGCCGACATGCACCTGCAGCTGCGGCGACTGCAGCAGCAGTTCGCGACCGGGCGCACCCAGGCGCAGCAGCAGTTCCCCGAAACACACGATACGACCCATTTCTGCTCCTTCACGCGTGCCGCCCGCATGTGACACTGGGCGGCGTGGTAGTGGACCACGCGTGGGGCGTGGAATTGGCTAGCGGTGTCATTTCAATCCCGCCCATCCTTGCCCTAAGCCTACCAAACTGTTGGAAGCATTGTCCTGCAAGCGTCTTGGAGACATTTCAGATCTGTTGCGGTGCAAGATGCCGGATCGGGAACGTGCTGTTAACGTCCGGCCTGACCAGCGGTGTCATCCCGCTGAAACAGCCGCGATACCAGACCTTTGGGAGAGGGGAAAGGCATGCATTCTCGGAACCATGAAAAAAAGACACCGGTTACCTTGCTCGCGTTGGGCGTTGCACTGGCCCTGGCAGGCAACGCCGGCGCGCAGCAGCAGAGCGCCAACCCGAACGCCACCGACCTGGATACGGTCACCGTCACCGGCTACCGCGCCAGCGTGGAGAAGGCGYTGGACATCAAGCGCGGCGAAGCCGGCGTGGTCGATGCCATCGTTGCCGAGGACATCGGCAAGTTCCCCGACCTGAACCTGGCCGAGTCGCTGCAGCGCATCCCGGGCGTGGTCATCACCCGCGAGGCCGGCGAAGGCCGCAATATCTCGGTGCGTGGCCTCGGCCCGGAATTCACCCGCGTGCGCATCAATGGCATGGAAGCGCTGACCACGGTCGGCGCCGGTGACCAGAGCGGCGGCACCAACCGCGGCCGTGGCTTCGACTTCAACGTGTTCGCCTCGGACCTGTTCTCGCAGCTGCTGGTGCGCAAGACCGCCTCGGCCGATGTCGAGGAGGGCTCGCTGGGCGCCACCGTCGATCTGCGCACCGCGCGTCCGTTCGACTACGACGGGTTCACCTTCGCCGCCAGTGGCCAGGCCAGCTACAACGCGATGGCCGAAAAGGCCGACCCGCGCATTGCCGCACTGGTCTCCAACACCTTCGCCGATGGCACCTTCGGCGCGCTGCTGTCGGTGGCCTATTCCGAGCGCCAGGCGCTGGAGGAAGGCTCCAACACCGGTCGCTGGGCCAACGGCCCGAGCAACGGCAACTTCGCCGCGTCCTCGCCGTTCGCCGCCGCGCGTGGCGCCAACGTGTTCCATCCGCGCTTCCCGCGCTACGTGCAGATGGAGCATGAGCAGAAGCGTCTGGGCGTGACCGGTTCGCTGCAGTGGAAGCCGAACGACGCCACCGAGATCTCGCTGGATGCGCTGTACTCGAAGATCGATGCAACGCGCGATGAGCACTACATCGAGGCGATTTCCTTCAGCCGCGGCGCCAATGCGAGCGCACGCCTGTCGGGCAAGCCGACCACCATCGTCAAGAACGGCGAGATCCGCGACAACGCACTGCTCTACGGCGAATTCGACAACGTCGACATCCGCACCGAGAACCGCCACGACGAGTGGAGCACCGAGTTCAAGCAGATCGCCCTGAACGGCCAGCACCGCTTCGGTGATGACTTCACCCTGTCCGGCAAGATCGGCATCTCGCGCTCCAAGCACGAGAACCCGGTGCAGACCACCGTCATCATGGACAAGTACGATGTCGACGGTTACAGCTACGACTACCGTGGCAACAGCCGTGCGCCGATCCTCAACTACGGCATCGACCCGACCAATCCCAACGGCTGGGAACTGGCCGAGATCCGCCTGCGTCCGCAGTACGTGGACAACGACTTCGACACCGGCCAGATCGACTTCAACTGGAACATCAGCCCGGGCTTCCGCCTGAAGGGCGGCGTGCTGGCCAAGGACTACACGTTCAAGACCGTCGAACTGCGTCGCGCCAGCGAACTGGCCGTGCCCAACTTCGCCGGTGGCAACAAGATTGTGCCGGTGAACCTGACCGAGCAGGCCGGACTGAAGGGCATCAGCGGCAGTCCGTCGAACTGGGTCGTGCCGGACCTGGATGCGATCGCCGAACAGCTCGACATCTACAGCAACAGCGGCACCTTCGCCGTCGCCCCGCGCGCCAACAACGTGCGCAGCGTCGAAGAGAAGGACCGAGGCGCCTACCTGATGGGTGAGTTCTCCACCGAACTGGGCTCGCTGCCGTTGTCGGGCAATTTCGGTGTGCGCTACGTGCGCACCAAGCAGTCGGCGACCGGGCAGTCGACGCTGGCCAACGGCACCGTCGAAACCACGGTCAGCCGTACCTACGATGACACCCTGCCCTCGTTCAACCTGGTGGCGGAAGTCACCCCGGACTTCCTGATCCGGCTGGGTGCGGCCAAGGTGATGAGCCGTCCGGGGCTGGGCAGCCTGACCCCGGGCGCGACGGTGGCCGTGGCCGGTGGTGCACGCACCATCTCCAGCGGCAACCCGATGCTGGATCCGATCCGCGCAACCAATGTCGACCTTGGTTTCGAGTGGTACTTCGCCGAGGGCGCAATGGCCGGCATCGGCCTGTTCTACAAGGACATCGAGAGCTTCGTACAGACCACCCGCGAAGTGCGTCCGTACAGTGACAGCGGCCTGCCGGCTTCGCTGCTGGTCGGCACCGGCGCCTCGGCCACCGATGACTTCACCTACAGCAAGCCGGTCAACACCCCGGGCGGCGAACTGCACGGCGTGGAAGCCAACTACACCCAGCCCTTCACCTTCCTGCCGGGCAAGTGGGCCAACCTGGGCATGCAGTTGAACTACACCTGGGTGGAATCGAAGATCCAGTACATCAACGCGGCCGGGCAGCCGGTGATGAAGACCGACCTGACCGGCCTGTCGAAGTCGTCGTGGAACGCCACGCTGTTC
>NZ_JBFRFE010000100.1:0-9425 GCF_052114665.1 Stenotrophomonas sp. 2YAF22
GTGCTGGCCCGCGCCGGTGAGCCGCTGTACGGCTACCTGATCGCCAAGGAGCTGGAACGGGTGGGCGAGGGCGTGCTCAGTGGCAAGCAGAGCGCGCTGTACCCGGTGCTGCGCAACCTGGAGGGCGCCGGCCTGCTGGAGAGCCATGTGGAGCCGTCCAGCAGCGGGCCGCCGCGCCGCTACTACCGCATCAACGCACGTGGCCGGGAGGTGCTGCAGCAATGGCGCCAGGCCTGGCGCGACACCCGTGATTCCGTCGATTCCGTGTTGGAGGGGGTACCGCAATGAACGACCTGGACCTGGCAGGCAACCGTCTGCCCAGCACCATCCCGCAGTACCTGGCGCAGCTGCGTGCCGCGCTGGACGGTGCCGATCCGGCGATGGTGCAGGACGCCCTGTACGACGCCGAGGAATACCTGCGCTCGGAACTGGCGGCGCAACCCGGCCGCAGCGAAGCCGAGGTCATCGCCGACGTCGCCGGCAGCTACGGTGCACCGGACGAGGTGGCGGAGATCTATCGCGAAACCGAGCTCACGGTGAACCGCGCGCTGCGTACGCCGCGGGCCGACACGGGCCCGGTGCTGCGTGCAGCGGCCGAGGCCAGCGGTGCTGCACCGGCGGCACAGCCCGCAGCGCCCGTGCACCGCTCGCTGCTGGCGCGCTTCTTCGGCGTGGTGACGGACCCGCACACCTACGGCGCGCTGTTCTACATGCTGTTGTCGCTGGCCACCGGCATTTTCTTCTTCACCTGGGTGGTCACCGGCCTGTCGTTGTCGCTGGGACTGCTGATCCTGATCATCGGCGTTCCACTGACCGTGCTGTTCTTCGGCTCGGTACGTGGACTGGCGCTGCTGGAAGGGCGGTTGGTGGAAGCGCTGCTGGGCGAGCGCATGCCGCGTCGGCCGCAGTACACCGACCGCAGCCGCAGCTGGCTGCAGCGCATCGGTGACATGTTCACCGATGGCCGCACCTGGCTGACCCTGCTGTACTTCGTGCTGATGCTGCCGCTGGGCATCATCTACTTCACCATCGCGGTGACCCTGCTGTCGCTGTCGCTGGGTTTGATCTGGGCGCCGGTGGCGGCGATCTTCAGTGGCGACATCCCCGGCATCTACATCAACGACGTGAACGTGCTGCCGATGGCGGCCTCACCGCTGGTGGCCATCGTGGTTGCAGGGGTGGGCGTGTTGTTGCTGCTGCTGACGATGCACCTGGCACGCGGCATCGGCAAGCTGCACGGCATGCTGGCCAAGAACCTGCTGGTGCGGTTGTAAGGGCATGGGCCCAGAACGCTTGGCGCGGACGCGTGCTGGAGCAGAGCCCCCTGAGTCAGGGGGCGGCCGCGAAGCGGCGGGGGATTGGATGAATGGTGCGGCGGGGGCCCACGATGCGCGCAGCGCATCGTGGGAGCGACAGCGCGAATGCGATGGTGCTACCCGGCCTTGCGGCGCAGCGGGGTGACGTTGCTCTTCTTCTTCGTGG
The DNA here is from genome assembly GCF_052114665.1 of Stenotrophomonas sp. 2YAF22. Taxonomy (NCBI): domain Bacteria; kingdom Pseudomonadati; phylum Pseudomonadota; class Gammaproteobacteria; order Lysobacterales; family Lysobacteraceae; genus Stenotrophomonas; species Stenotrophomonas sp. 2YAF22. Next base: position 1,483 of record NZ_JBFRFE010000100.1, read on the forward strand.
CCTTCGCTGCCGGGGCTTCGGCATGCGCGGCGAAGAAGTCACGCACCTTCGGGTAGACCACTTCGCGCCAGCGGCGGCCGCTGAAGATGCCGTAATGGCCTGCACCATCCACGATGAAGTGTTCACGGCGCTCGGCCGGAATACCGCTGCACAGTGCCTGCGCCGCTTCGGTCTGGCCGAGGCCGGCAATGTCATCCAGTTCGCCTTCGATGCTCAACAGCGCGGTATCACGGATTGCCGACGGGTCGACCTTTTCGCCATTGACCACCCACTCGCCACGCGGCAGCAGGAAGTCCTGGAACACCACGGAGATGGTGTCCAGGTAGTACTTGGCCGGCATGTCCAGCACCGCGTTGTACTCGTCGTAGAAGCGACGGTGCGCGTCGGCATCTTCCAGGTCGCCCTTCACCAGGTCGGTGTAGAAATCCCAGTGCGAGCTGAAGTGGCGGCTGGGATTCATCGACAGGAAGCCGGCGTGCTGCAGGAAACCGGGATACACGCGGCGGCCGGCACCGGGATAGCTGGCCGGTACGGTGTGGATGACGTTGTTCTCGAACCACGACAACGGGTTCTGCGTGGCCAGGTTGTTGACCGCGGTCGGGCTGCAGCGCGCATCGATCGGGCCACCCATCATCACCAGCGTGCGCGGTGTCGGTTCGCCGCGGCTGGCCATCAATGAAACCGCAGCCAGCACCGGTACGGTGGGCTGGCAGACACTCACCACGTGCAGGCGCTCGACGCCAAGATGGCGGATGAACTCCTGGATGTAGGCGATGTAGTCGTCCAGCCCGAACTCGCCCTCGCTGCCGGGCACCATGCGAGCGTCGACCCAGTCGGTCACATAGACGCGATGGTCGCGCAGCAGCGTGCGCACGGTGTCGCGCAGCAGCGTGGCGTGATGGCCCGACAACGGCGCCACCACCAGCACGAACGGCTGGTTGAGCATGGTGTGCAGCTGGTCGGCTTCATTGCTGTGGCGCTTGAAGCGCAGCAGCTTGCAGAACGGCTTGCTGAGTTCCTCGTGCACCACGATCGGCACGCGCTCGCCCTCGACCTCGATTTCGTTGATGCCCCATTCGGGCTTCTCGTAATCCTTGCCGATGCGATGGAACAGCTCATTGACCGCGGCCAAGCGATCAGCGCCGGGCATCTGCGACCACCAGTGTCCCTGGTTGGCGAAGAACTTGGCGTTGGCCTGGGCCTGGTGCACCCAAGGGGCGAGCAGGTTGCGGGTCAGTTCGTGCAGTTGATAGAGCATGCCGACCGAATATGTATGGTCTTATGTTGCCGCGCAGCATAGCGCATCCGACTGTCCCGGACGTTAAGCAGACGCACTGCCCGTATTCAGCGGGCCGCCTGTTCCAGCGCAGTCGCTTCGGTGGCCAGCGCTGGCCCCAGCCAGAGGTGGGACCCCACTGCCTGCAGGCCCTGCCGAGCCAGCTCGCGCCGGTACCAGCGGGCCGGACGCGACTGGAAGCCGTCATGGTCGCCCTCGAATTCATCTTCGGCGGCGAAGGTCTCCAGGAAGGCCACGCCTGCGGTCAGCTCGGCGACACCGGCCAGGCCTGCGCGAAGTTCGCGGTTGGGCACGTAGTGCATCACGTCCGAACAGACCAGCAGGTCGACCGGGGCGCAGGGCCGCAGCCAGGCGAAATCGCCGAAGCTGGCCAGGTGCAGGTTGCGGGTCCGGCCGTAGCGGCGCACAGCGTACTCGCTGCTGTCGAAACCGAGGTATTCGACCTTCGGACGCAGTTTCAGCAGCGGCGCGCGCCACGCACCTTCGCCGCAGCCGATATCCAGCACGCTGCGGATCGGTCGTTCCAGGTAGTACTCGGCCGTCGCCACGGCGAGGGCGACCTTGCGCGCCAGGCGCGCGCTGCCGCCGATGTCGGCGTGCCGGTACCAGCGCTGGAAGTAGGCGGCGTCGTAGGTCTTGTCCATGGCGTTCGGGTGCAGTCGTGAAATCGGCGCCTATCGTACGGTGTTGCACCACACTATGCGTCGATGTGTCGCGGCGGTTGCACGTGAGGCGGCCTCGTCAGCGCATGCGAGAATGGCGGACATCCACGCCAGCCGCCGGAGCGAGCGCATGCAGAGCTATTACTGGGTCAAGACCTTCCACATCGTGTTCGTGGTGGCATGGATGGCCACGGTGTTCTACCTGCCGCGCATCCTGGTGAACCTGTCCGAGACGGCGGGGCAGCCGGCGGTGGTCGAGCGCCTGCAGCTGATGGGCATGCGCTTGTACCGCTTCGGCCATTCGATGTTCGGCCTGGCGTTCGTGCTAGGCCTGGTGCTGTGGCTGGGCTACAAGGTGATTCCGGATTTCCCGACCATGGTCGCCCCGGGGGGCGCGGGATGGCTGCACGCCAAGCTGGGCCTGGTGGTGGTGCTGCTGGCGTACTTCATCTGGATCGGACGCCTGCTCAAGGGCGTGGCCAGGGGCAGGGCGCTGCCGTCGTCGCGCGCGCTGCGCTGGATCAACGAGATCCCGCTGCTGGCGTTCATCCCGATCGTCTGGCTGGTGCTGGCCAAGCCGTTCTGAGATCTGGAGCTCTCGAACATGTCACTTTCTTGCTCGTGCAAGAAAGTAACCAAAGAACACGCCGCCAGGTCGCGAGCCGGTGCTACGCACCGGTGCCCTGTGCTTCTCGGTCAATCAGGGGACGGCGCCGAACTCGCTGCGCTCAGACATCGGCGCCTCTACGCCCCTGATTCCCCTGCGATGCTCGGCTCGCTAAAAGGCGGACCCAACGTCAAACGCCACACCTGCACCCAGTAGATCCACGCCATGCGTGGATGCTTTTCGCTCTGCTTTCCCAATCCGCCTTCAAGCGAGCCGAGCACCGGAGGTCCGGCAAGGGCGTAGAGGCGCGGATGTTTGAGCGTAGCGAGTCCCGCGCCGTCCCTTGGCGGACTGAGGAGCGCAGGGAACCGGTGTGCAGAGCACACCGGCTCGCGGCTGGCGGAGCGTTTCTTTTGGTTACTTTTCTTTTCGCGAAAAGAAAAGTAACGCCTCGAGCAGAGGCTTACGCCGCTTCGTAAGTACCGTAGCTGCGCAGGCGCTTGTAGCGCTGGTCCAGCAGCTCTTCGGTGGACAGCGCGTCCAGCGCGTCCAGCTCGTTCAGCAGCACGGCCTTCAGCCGCTTGGCCATCTGCGTCGGGTTGCGGTGGGCGCCGCCGGTCGGCTCGCGCACGACCTTGTCGACCAGGCCCAGGCCCTTCAGGCGCGGCGCGGTCAGGCCCAGCTGCTCGGCAGCATCCTTGGCCTTGCCGGCATCCTTCCACAGGATCGAAGCACAGCCTTCCGGGGTGATGGTCGAGTACACCGCGTATTCCAGCATCACGGTACGGTCGCCCACGCCCAGCGCCAGCGCGCCACCGGAGCCGCCTTCACCGATCACGGTGCAGATGATCGGCACCTTCAGTTCGGCCATTTCGATCAGGTTGCGCGCGATCGCTTCGGACTGGCCGCGCGACTCGGCATCGATGCCCGGCCAGGCGCCGGCGGTATCGATCAGGGTCAGCACCGGCAGGCCGAAACGCTCGGCCATCTTCATCAGGCGCAGGGCCTTGCGGTAGCCCTCCGGCTTGGGCATGCCGAAGTTGCGCTTGATCTTTTCCTTGGTGTCGCGGCCCTTCTGATGGCCGATGACCATCACCGAGCGACCATTGATGCGAGCCAGGCCGCCCATGATCGCCTTGTCGTCGGCGAAGGCACGGTCGCCGGCCAGTTCCTGGAACTCATCGCAGATGATGCGGATGTAGTCGGCGGTGTACGGGCGCGACGGATGGCGGGCCAGCTGCAGCACCTGCCACGAGGTCAGGTTGCGGAAGATCTGTGCGGTGCGCACGCGCAGCTTGTCCTGCAGCGCATGCACTTCGGCCTCGACATTGACCGCCGGCCCGGCACTGGCGTTGCGCAGTTCCTGGATCTTGGCTTCCAGGTCGGCGATGGGTTGCTCGAAGTCGAGGTAGTTCGGATTCATCGGAAGCCGTCGTGTAAAGAAGAGGGGAATTCTAGCCGAATGCGCAGGAACGGCCCGTACGCCTTCGTCTGGAAGCCGACGGTAGCGCAGTGGGGGCCGGCGGCGCCAGTCGGTCCGCCGGCCGCCGGTTCAGGGCAGGACCAGCGCGCTGCGGGCCATTTCGGTACTGCGGATCGTCACGAAGTCGTTGTAGGCCTGGTTGGCCGCCACAGGCAGCTTCGCGCCCAGCGTCATGGTGGCCTGGGTGAAGGCCATCTGCGCCTGGAAGTCTTCCTTGCGCAGGGCCTTCTGCTCGCTGGCCGTGGTGGCCTTCAGCCAGCGGGCATAGATGTCGCGCACCGGACCGGCATGGGCCTCGAAGGCCGGGTCCAGCGCGGGCAGCGCCGGCGCCGGTTCCAGCGTGTAGGCCGGGGCCACGTAGCCGGCGGGCCGCTCGCGCTTGTAGGCACCGGGTTCGCCCATGCTGGCCTCGATGTAGGTGGTGAACTCGGGCGCGGTGAAGATCTTGGTGCTGATCCGGCCGCCGGTCGAGTCCACGTGCGCAACCACCTGCTCCTCGGGGAACGGCTCGCGCACGCCGAAGTTCCAGGTCTTGTCGATGAACAGGCCGTGGTGCTTTTCGAACGGCCCCTTGAACTCGACGCCGCCCAGCTCGATGCCCAGGCCGCTGACGCCGAAGTTCTTCAGCTTGTCCTCGCCGGTCACATAGATCTCGCGCGCGGTCACGTATTCGCTGAGGCTGGGATTGATCAGGCCGCCGCGGCCATCGGCGTAGACGATGAAGCGCACATCGCCCAGGCGGTCGGTATGCAGGTGATGCTCACCGGCAGCCAGGCTGATCGGTCGCGACGCGTGCGCGGCCACCGGCAGGTCCTTGCCATCGATGCTGATCGCCAGCGGCGCATCGGTCGGGTTGTCGATCTCGAAATCGACCTTGGAGGAACAGCCAGCCAGCGCGAGCGCGGCCATCATCGGCAACAGCAGGTTCTTCATTACGGGCAATCGTCCTTGACGTATGCAGCGGGAAAGCGGAAACGGGGTGGGGCCAGCCTCAGCTGGCCCATGGCGGGCTGTAGCGCACCTTCAGCGTGCGCACTGCCGGTTCGGCGCGCAGCGCCTCCATCAGCTTGGAATCGACGCGCACCGCGCTCTGCCCGGAAACATCGAGCATGCCGGCGATGCCGCCATCGGGTCCCTTCAACAGCAGGTCCAGGCGCAGGGGCGTGCGGCCGGGGCGATGGCGGTCGAGCAGGGCATCGATGCGCTCCCACACCGGTCGCTGCTGGCGCAGGTCCAGGCGCAGCGACAGGCGCGTGGCGTAGTTCGCACAGACCTCGTCGAAGTCCCAGCACTGGCGGATGCGCAATGCGAAGCCGCCGTTGAACTCGTCTTCGCGCAGGCCGCCCTTGACCACCAGGATACGGTCCTTGGTCATCAGGTGGCCGAACTCGGCCATGGCATCGGAGAACGCGCTGCATTCGACGCGGCCACGACCATCCTCCAGCTGGATGAAGATCTGGCTCTCGCCCTTGCGGCGCACGCCGACCACCTGGCCGGCAAGCACGGTCTGCACTTCCGGACGCCAGCGCTTCTCGCCGCCACCACTGTTGCTGTTGGCGCTCCAGATCTTTTCCACCGAGCCGAGGTCGGTGCCGACCAGATCGCGCACATCATCGCGCCAAGGATCGAACGGGTGGCCGCTGAGGTAGAAGCCCAGCGTGTCGCGCTCGCCGTTGAGGCGCTGCAGCAACGGCCATTCGTCGGTTTCCTGCAGCTCCAGGTGGATGGCCTGCACGCCTGGCTCGGGGCCGCCGAACAGCGAGTTCTGGCCGGACGCACGTTCGCGCGCCATCTGTTCGGTGGCCTTGATCACTTCCGGCAGCTGCAGCATCAGCGAGGCACGGTTGTGGCCCAGCTCATCCAGCGCACCGCAGTTGATCATTGCTTCCAGCGTGCGCCGGTTGAGCTTGGCCGAACCGATGCGGGTGCAGAAGTCGAGCAGGTCGGTGTAGTCGCCGCCGCGCAGGCGCTCGTCAACCACCGCTTCGCAGGCACCCTGGCCGACGCCCTTGATCGCGCCCAGGCCGTACTGGATCGTGTCCGGCGTGGCCGCTTCAAACATGAAGGCGGACTGGTTCACCTTCGGCGGCAGCACGGTCAGGCCGAGGTTGCGCACCTCATCCAGGAATCCGACCACCTTTTCGGTGTTGTCCATGTCCGAAGACAGCGTCGCGGCCATGAACTCGGCCGGGTAATGGCGCTTGAGCCAGGCGGTCTGGTAACTCACCAGCGCGTAGGCGGCGGCGTGTGATTTGTTGAAACCGTAGCCGGCGAACTTCTCCATCAGGTCGAAGATCGCATCGGCCTTGGCTTCGCCGACGCCGTCCTTGGCCGCACCTTCGCGGAAGATCTCGCGGTGCTTGGCCATTTCCGCCGGCACTTTCTTGCCCATCGCACGGCGCAGCAGGTCGGCGCCGCCCAGCGAGTAGCCGCCGACGATCTGCGCCATCTGCATCACCTGCTCCTGGTACACCATGATGCCGTAGGTGTCGCGCAGGATGCGCTCAGTGCGCGGATCGGGATACTCCACGTCTTCGCGCCCGTGTTTGCGGTCGACGAAGGAGGGAATCAGGTCCATCGGGCCGGGTCGGTACAGCGACACCAGCGCAATCAGGTCTTCGAAACGGTCGGGCTTGGCGTCTTTCAGCAGGCGGCGCATGCCCGAGGATTCGAACTGGAACACCGCACCGGTATTGCCCGACGCGAAGATGTCCTTGTAGGTGGGCGCATCGTCCAGCGGCAGCTGGGTGATATCCACCGGCGGAATGCCGGCGCGCTCGTGACGCTTGTTGATCGCCTTCACTGCCCAGTCGATGATCGTCAGCGTACGCAGGCCGAGGAAGTCGAACTTCACCAGGCCCACTTCTTCAACGTCGTTCTTGTCGAACTGGGTGACCGGATTCTTGCCGCGGCCATCTTCATCGTGTTCGGCGAACAGCGGGCAGAACTCGCTCAACGGCTCGGGCGCGATCACCACGCCACCGGCGTGCTTGCCGGCGTTGCGGGTCAGGTCTTCCAGCTGCCGCGCCAGGTCGATCAGGTCGCGGACGTCGTCCTCGCTCTGGTAGCGCTGGATCAGCTCGGGCGAAGCCATCTCGCTGTCCTTGCCCTCACCCATCGCATCCTTCAGCGAGATGCCGAGGATGTTCGGGATCAGCTTGGCGACGCCGTCGACCAGGCCGTAGGGGAAGCCGAGCACGCGGCCGGAATCGCGCACCACCGCCTTGGCTGCCATGGTGCCGTAGGTGATGATCTGGCTGACCCGCTCGCGGCCATACTTGCGCGCAACGTAGTCGATGACTTCGTCGCGGCGGTCCATGCAGAAGTCGATGTCGAAGTCGGGCATCGACACGCGTTCGGGGTTGAGGAAGCGCTCGAACAGCAGGTTGTACGGCAGCGGGTCCAGATCGGTGATCTGCAGTGCCCATGCCACCAGCGAGCCGGCACCGGAACCACGGCCCGGGCCGATCGGGATGCCCTGCGCCTTGCCCCACTGGATGAAGTCGGCCACGATCAGGAAGTAGCCGGGGAAGCCCATCTTGATGATGGTGTCCAGCTCGAACTCGAGGCGGTCGCTGTAATCCTGCGCGGTCATGCCGGGCGCGATGGGATTCTTTTCCAGGCGTGCGGCCAGGCCCTTGCGCGATTCGCTGCGGATCCAGCTGTCCAGCGTCTCCTCGTCCGGCACCGGATAGTCGGGCAGGAAGTAGGTGCCCAGGCGCATCTCGATGTTGCAGCGCTCGGCCAGAGCCAGCGTGTTGTCGATCGCATCGGGAATGTCGGCAAACAGCGCGCACATCTCTTCGGCCGACTTCAGGTACTGCTGGTCGCTGTACTCGCGCGGGCGCTTGGGGTCATCCAGCACGCGGCCGGTGGAGATGCACACGCGTGCTT
>NZ_JBFRFE010000101.1:0-9420 GCF_052114665.1 Stenotrophomonas sp. 2YAF22
CCGTGCCACCGTCGCTGGCCGCTGCAGCACCGGGCAGCAACGCGGGCCGACCGTCGAACCATTCCCGCGCACCGGCCAGATGCCATTGGCGGCGCTGCCCATCCAACTCGATGCCGGCACCCAGCAGGCCCCAGCGAAGGTAGAGGTCGCCACGCTTGCGCTGGTCCAGCAGATCCAGCCGCGCACGCAGCGAAAGGCGCTCGTTCTCCGCCTGCAGTCCATCCAGTACCAGATGCCCGGCGCGCCAGCGCAGGCGGGTATGCGCATCCACCTGGCCGGAGTCGAGCAGCGACAATGCCCAGCGCGGGTAATCGCTGCGCTCGGCAAACAGCGCCAGCAGCGGGCCAGCGTCGCGCATGGCAAGATCCGCGCGTGCGTCCACCTGGAACGGTGACTGCGCATCGATGTCACCGCGGGCGATGGTGACCCGGCCCCACCACGGCTGTGAACGCTGCTGCTCACCCACCTGCACGTTGCGCAGCTCGATCACGCTCCCGCCCAGATCGAACCGGCGCTGGCTGAAATCGCCACGTCGCAGCCTGCCATCAACGCGGGCGTCGCCCTGCAGGCCAAGCCCGGCCACCTGCAGGCGCGCGCGTTGACTGCGCAGGCGGACACTGCCGTTGCCAACCCGGCCCTGGGTATCCAGTTCAACGTCACCGCTCACCTGGCCGGCGCCTCCCAGCAGCCGCACCTGGCCGTTGCCCAGGTAGCGGTTGTAGGCGGTGAGGTCTGGAATGCTTGCGTCATCGAAGCGCAGCTGCGCGCGCACGCCCTTGCGCAGCTCGCGCAGGCGACCGTCACCGGTGAGTGTCAGTGCCAGGTCGCGCCCATCGAACAGCGTGGCACCCTTGGCGCCGCCTGCACGCGCATTGAACGTGGGAAGCTTCACTGCCAGTACGGCGTGCGTCGGCGTCCCGGCCTGCAGTTGCCCATGGGCGCTGGCCGTTCCCTGCATGTGCACGCCGGCCACTTCGGCCACCGCCCGCGCCGCAGGAATATCGACGCTGCTGCCAGCGGCCAGCTCGCCGTTCTGCAGGCGCAGGTCGGCGCGCAGCACGCCACCGCCCTGCAGCTGGAACCAGGGTTTCTGCACGAACAGTGCGGGAATCCAGTTGAGCGAGGTGAAGGTCCATTCGCCCTTGACCGTCCCGGAGGTGCGGCCCAGCATCTCGCTGGGTTCGGCGAATGGAATGTGCCGCCCGGTGATGGTCACATCCGCGTCCAGCGCAGCGCCTGTGCCCTCGCGCTGCGGCAACCGCGCCTGCAGGCGGATGTCGCGGGCGGTATCCAGCTGCACTGCCAGCGTTCCGCGGTCGGGGGCGCCAGCTCCCATCTGCAGGGGAACCCGCCAGACCGCATGGCTGCCGGGCTGAAGCGCGCCCTGGTCCAGGGTGATCTCGGCCTGCAGCTGCCCCGGCACGGCGGCGCTGGCAATGGAAGGACGTTGCGTGTCCGTATCCAGGCGCAGGCCCTGGCTGCGCGCCTGCACCTCCAGCACGGCATGCAGCAGCCCCAGCTTTGCCAGCCCGGGTGCCTGGTCGCGGTAATGCCGTGGGTAGGAGAACTGCGTCTTCAACTGCATGTCGCCGAGCAGCTGGGTGCCGTCAAGGCTGGCGTCGGCATCAGCGAACGCCACCTCCGAGTCCAGCAGTTCCGAGGGACCACCACGCAGCTGCTTCACGAAACCGACCGTGCCGCTGCCCTGGCCAACGATCAACAGCTTGCCCACGCGGACGCTGCGGATGGTTTCGCTATGAATGGCATCGAACCGCAACGTCCAGCCGCGATCGCCGCGCGGTGGTGAGGGAATGGCCTCCTCCACGCGCGCGATCTCGGCGGCCACCCCGGTCGCGTGCAGCGACGGCACGCGCACCTCGCGCTGGAACAGCGGCAGCAATGCCAAGCGTGCACTGGCGCGGTCCGCGCGCAGCACATACACGGTGTGATTGACGTGGCCGCGCATCTGCACATTCCAGGCGATGACATGCCCCGGCAGCAGCGTGATCGCCGGGCCGGTGGTCATCACGAACTTGTGCGGTTTGCGATTGGTGACCTGATCGAACAGCGGCGTATTGAGGAAAACATTGCCCGCCAACAGGTACAGCAGATACAGGCCCAGCAGGTACGGCAGCAGCTTGCGGCCGTGACGGCGCCATCGCTGCGGGCGGGCGAGGGAGTGGGGCATGGACCCTCGGCGTGGAATGGGATGGCCATCACTATCGTGGATGCGGCTGCGGCGCGATGTGAACGTGCTGCGCACACCGCGTCCTATAATCAGCGCGTCACTGTTCAAGGAGGTCACGGCATGAATGCCCGGACCAGCAAGGAAGGCGCAACCCAGGATGCGCCGCGCGATGCCGCCTCGGCGTCGTTCGATCCGGCCTACACCTCGGCCAACAGCGAGGTGCGGGCCGCCGCCGGTGGTTACTCGGTCACGTTGAACGAGGGCGACGGCGCGTTGAAAGTGGGTACCGAGCACAAGCGCGCAGTGTCCAGTCTCGCATCGCAGTTCCAGGGGACGTCGCTGAACATGGCCGGCAGCCCGACGCCCGATGGCGGCAGGGATTACCTGCTCACGATGGAGTCGGTGGTCGGGGCAAGCGCGAAAGGTGCCGGCTTGCAGGACACCAGCAGCACCGGCGTACGCGGGCGCTACAGGGTCAGCCTGCCCAGCGAGGCGGTGGACGTCGATCCCACCCGCATCAACCCGTTCGATCCGCAGACCATTCCCAAGGGGGGCAGCGTCACCCTGGATGGCCAGCAGTTCACCGGCACCGCACTGGAAGGCAGCTTCCGCAACATCGCCATGCAGAGCCAGACGACCGAGGCGAGCGGTGCCAGCTACCGCGTGGATCGCCTGGATGATGGCCGGGTGCGCGTCTCCACCGGGCCGAACGAGGCGGTGGAAGCCTTCAACGGCATGGGATTCAGTGCCGGCAGGTTCAGCGCGATTGCCGGTCGCCAGGACGCGCTCGGCCACGCTGCCGTCCGCACTGCCACGTTCGACCTGGATCAAGCCGAAGGCCGCCAGGCCTATGAACAGTTCATCGACAACGGCAAGCTGAGCGGCCAGACCCCGGGCGTGCAGGATCTGGCGACGGTCGAGCGGCTGGGCATGAGTTCGCAGACGCGGCTGAAGGTCGGCTATGGCGACACGTTCGGCCTGGACCTGGCGGGTGCACGCAACAGCGGCGACGTGGTGCAGGTCAGTCGGGAAGACGGCAGCCGCATCGAACTGCGCAGCGTGCAGTACAACGGCAACCTGCCGGCAACCCGGGTCAGCGCCTACGGCGCCGACGGCCAGGAAGACAGGGCGCAGCGCCGCTATGAATTCACCTTCGACCTGCGCGGCCATGCGCAGGGTGAGCAGATTGCCGGAATGGTCAACGCGGCACTGTCCGGCGACCCCAGCGGTGATCGCGGACCGGTGAAGGCCGGTGAGCTCACTACCCTGAGCTTCAGCGAGGCCCAGATGCGCACGCTGATGGAGCGTACCCAGTCGATGGTCGGGGACAACCCGATGCTGGGGCCATCGTGGCAGGTGCTTGCAGAGGACGGCAACGGCAGGCCGCAGCAGGATGTGGACGCCTTTGCACTGGGGCTGGCGCGCAACCAGGGGCAATCCACCTATGGCATGGCCGAACGCCTATTCCATATCGCCGCGGCGGGCGGCAAGGATCTGCAGAAGATCGACGCTGCCGTGCAGGGCGAGCACCTGCAGTCGCTCGCGCCGCCCTCACCGCTGCTGCCCCGTCAGGACCCACGGCACACCGCCAGCCCGGACCACGGCATGTGGCTGCAGAGCCAAGGCGCTGTGAGCAGCCTCGACCAGGCGATGGGGCGCCAGCCTGATGAGATGAGCGAACGGCTGGGCATGGCCCTGCTGGTCGCGGCCAAGGCCAAGGGCATGCAGCGGATCGACGAGGCCGTGCTCAGTGACGACGGCAGGTACGCGTTCGCGGTGCAGGGCCAGCCGCACGCCGCAGATCGTCAGATCGCCCGCACCGATACTGCGCAGGCAGTGGCTACGCCGGTCAGCGAGCACGTGCGCGAGCTGCAGCAGGGCCAGTCGCTGGCGGCAAGCTCTGAGCAGGTGAGCCAGCAGCAGGAGCGGGAGCAGATGTCCCAGGAACACGCTGCACGGGCCATGGCGCGTTGAGTCGGGCGCGCCAGCCCGGCGGCTGGCGCATCGGGTCAGCCAGGCCTATCAGGCTCGCCAAAGCGCCCGGGCCTCATCGGCAAGCAGCGCAGGCTGTTCCTCAGGCCAGAACAGGCGTCCGCCTTCCACCCAGCGGATACCGCGCGATGCCGGCAGCGTCTGGTGCAGCCACTCGGCCCAGCGGCCTGGAAAGAGGGGATCGGCTGTTCCCCACACCATGCGCGTGGGAATCGTACTGCGTTGCAGCGAGGCTTCGATGGCCACCAGAGGATTGGGCTCGAACGCGGCGAGGTGGCCATTGAGCTGCTGTTGGCGCAGGGGCGAGGATACCAGCGGGCGGAAACTGTATACGATGGCCTCATCGCTGAAATGTGCCGGATCCACATAAGCCGAGCCACCGATACCGGCCGCTGATCGCGCGTAGCCGCGATCCTGCAGGTGGCGGACAATCTTCTGGTGATAGGTGCCTGCGCGTGCGGCGGCCAGCGAGTTCTTCATCTGCACCGGCGGGCTGTTCTGGTGCACGTCGCAGTTGGTCAGCAGCATCGTGCGCACGCGGCTCGGGTGCTGCACAGCGAACAACTGGGCCACGGTGCCGCCACTGTCATTGGCAACCAGGTCGACCATCGCAACGGACAGCGCATCAAGCAACGCAACGAGCATGTCGCTCTGTGCCTGCGGGGACAGGTCCTGCGTGGCCGCCACCGCGCTGTGGCCCAGGCCCATGAAATCCGGTGCAATGCAGCGGCGGGACGAGGAAAGCTGCGCGATCGCATGCCGCCACTGGAACCCACTCAACGGGAACCCGTGCAGGAACAGTGCGGCCGGACCCTTCCCTTGTTGCACGCAGGCGATGCGCCCGAACGGTGTGCGGACCCAGCGCCGGCGGGCGGCGAACGCTGCGGCATCCATGGGCTCGCGCAGGCTCGCGCTGGCGCCGCGCACGCTGGGCGGCCATCCCATGGCCAGCAACAGTCCAGCACCGATCAGCAGTGACCTGCGCGACGATGAAGGCGCATCGTTGGACGGACCGCTCATGACGTCACCGCCGTTCGACCGACGACCGCATGCTTGAACAACCGCACGGGCTTGCCCGCTGCGCGCTCGATCACGCCCTTGGCTTCCAGATCCAGCTGCACGGCCTTCAGCCACCAGCCTGCGGTTGCGCCTGCGGGGAACAGATCTGCAGGCAGCGCCGGCAGCAATGACTGCTTGGCAATGGCAACGGAAACCCCGGGCGGCGTCTGCGGCAGCACGCCGAGCAGGGCGCTGCGCATGGCGCTGTACTTGCCCCGGTCGACCCACTGGGTCCTGCCGGGCGAGGTGATGCTCTCGATCTCGATCTTGTCTGGCTCAGCCATGGACCTCTCCTTCAATGCGGATATCCGGGCTGCGCAGGCCCATCGCAATCCAGGCCTTCATCAACCGGGCATAGAAGCGCAGCGAGTGTTGCTTGAGGTTGGGTACATCGGCGGGCAGCACGGAGGGATCGGGCAGATCGCCCACCATGGTGCGCATCTGCAGCGGCGGCCGGGCATCCTCCGGCCACAGGCCGCCATACAGGCTCAGCCAGTGGCCGCCGGTCAGTTCAAGAAACAGGGGCGTGTTGCAGCAGGTGGCCAGCACGCGACGGGTGCCGGCATCGGCTGAGAGGCGGAACGCGGCCAGGCGCTCCACTCCTGCCAGGAACTCCACCCGGTCCTTGCGATACATGACGAACCGGGTAGTTCCATGCGGTCCGAGCAGCCGCTGGGCGCCGGGCAGGCGCTGCAGGCGCAGGCCTGCGGCGCGGCAGCTGTTGCAGCAGCAGTCGACGCAGGCGATGGGTGTGCCGGTCAGGTTCAACGTCACTTCGCCACAGCGGCAGGCAACCTGTTGTGCGGAAGGCATGTGGATGCTCTCTTCGGGGGCTCTTTTTCTATCGACGAACCGGGGGGGCCGGAATCGACAGGGACGGTGGCAGCCGATAGCTCACCCGGTACAGGTCCAGGCTGGCGCCATCGCCGCGACGCGTTGAATAGGTGAGCGTGCCAGGGCGGGACCAGTCGAGCATGGCCCCATAGCTGTCGCTCGCACCGTCGTTGACGGGTGCGGGCAGTCGCATGCCGGGCGCGTAGCGGTCACCGAACGCGCGTGCCGCGAACTGCTCGACCCGCGAACTGCCGAAGTCCTGTGCGCGTGCGAAAACGATGGTCCGGCCATCGCCCAGGAAGGTGGCGTCGAACTCCTGCGCGGCCGTGTTGACCGCGCCTTCCACCGGCCGCGCAGGTTGCAGTTGGCCGTCGTCCACCCGCGCGACATACAGATCGTGGCCACCGGCGCCACCTGCTCGGTCGCTGGAGAACAGCAGGGTGCCACCGTCGGGTCCGAGCATCGGCGCAAACTCGTTGGCGGGACTGTTGACGGTAGACCCGAGATGCTCAACGGCACCGAACTGCAGGCCCTGCACGGGCACCCTGTACAGGTCGTCGCCGCCCAGGCCACCGGGGCGATCGGAGCAGAACAGCACGAAGCGGCCATCGGCGGTGAACGCAGGGTCGAAATCGCGGCCGGGTGTGTTGAACGAAACCGGGCGCGCGGGACTCCACTGGCCGTGATGCAGATGCGAAAACCAGATGTCATGGCCACCTTCGCCGCCAGGCCGGTCACGGCTGAACCAGAGCGCCGTGCGTCCGTCGGGGCTCAGCGTCAGGCGGACTTCGCTGTATCGGGTCGACGCGATGCCTGGTGCGAAACGCTCTGCGTGAGGGTCGAGTGCCAACGCCTCCCGGCTGGCATCACCCCCCAGCAGTCCAGCGACCGCGACCGCAAGCGCGACCAGTGAGGCAAGCGCATTCATGCCTGCCGCTCGAAATCGCTGATCCAGTTGGTCTCCCAGGTCGCTCCGCCGTCTGCGGATGCCGCCTGTTCCCAGCGTGCGGAACGCGAGGTGATCCGCGACCAGATCACCCGCGTTCTGATCGGTTGTCCCCGCAGCTGGTCGTCTCCCATGAACGTGCCGACGCCATCGACAAAACCGCCGCGGACCGGTGCGCCGATCCGCGTGGGATCGCGGCCATCCAACCACCAGCTCGACCACTGGCCACTGCTGGCATCCCATGCGCGGATGCCCATGCCGCGTACGGTCGCAGCGGGGAAGTTCATGACGTTGTCGCCAACGTTGCCGAAGCCGCCCAGCACCGGCCAGTTTTGCAGCGTGCCATCGAAGTGGTCCCAGCGGTTGCTGCCAGACAGGCGTTCGCGCAGTCGCTGATGCTGCACGCTCCAACGGCCGACCAGGAAGTCGAAGTCGCGGGGCGCATCCGATTGCAGCGGCAGCGGCGAGGGTATCGCTGCCGTGCGGGTGAACCAGTTGCGCCAGTTCACTTCCCAGTGGACGCCGTTGTCCGCGGAGAATGCCTGCTCCCACCACGGCTGCGCAGCGTGGATGTCGTGCCAGCGGAACCAGACCTGGATGGGCTGGCCCTTGAAGGAATCCGCACCACGGAAGCTGCCGCCTGTACCGCTGAAGCCGCCACGCACTGGCGCTTCGAAGCGGCTGGGAGCGCGGCCATCCAGCCACCAGATTGCCCAGGTGGCGGAGGCCGGATCGAAGGCACGTACACCCAGGCCGCGGTAGGCGCCGCCGGGCAGCTGCATCAGGTTGTCATCGATCGTGCCCAGCCCGCCCAGGGTCAGCCAGACCGCACTGGTGCCGGTGAAGTCCACCCAGCGCGTGTCGGCCACCAGGCGTTCCTGCAGCCGGCGGTGACGCACGTTCCAGTTGCCCTGCAGCCAACGCCAGTCATTGGCATGGTCTCTGCCGGCATGGGCAGGGGTGGCGCCCAGCGGCAGGCACAGCCCGAAGGCGCCGGCACCGTACAACGCGGCAAGGCCGCCCAGAAATCCACGTCGCTGCATGTCTGATCCCCGTTGTCCGAGGCCTCATCTTCGGCGTCGTATGGGGGATTGACCACGCGGATATCGAGGCTCAGGCTAAGCCACACTTATGGTCGCCCACCGCCACCTGCCGTCGCTCGTTGCCATCCGTGCCTTCGAGGCCGCGGCGCGGCTGGGCAGCTTTGCGCGGGCCGCGGAAGAACTGGACACCACGGCGGCATCGGTCAGCTATCACGTCCGGCGCCTGGAAGAGCAGACCGGTGCACGACTGTTCCTGCGCCACGCCCAGCACGTCGAACTGACCGAGGCCGGTGCCAGCGTCGCAAAGGAGGCTACCCGCGCCTTCGATGCCCTGCGTGCCAGCTTCATGCGTGCCGCCGACATGGATGCCACCCGCCTGCGCCTGACCGCACTGCCTACGTTGGGCACCAGTTGGCTGACGCCGCGGCTGGGTGGCTTCCGCGCCCGGCATCCGCAACAGGTGCTGGAGCTTGATCTGTCGGCGGAGCCGCAGGACCTGGCAGGCGGGCGTTTCGATGCGGCCATCCGCAACGGTCACGGCGACTGGCCGGGGCTGCACGCCGTGGAGCTGTTCCCCAGCGTGTTCACGCCACTGTGCGCGCCCGCGCTGCTTGAAGCCGCCACCGGCCTGGGCGGTGCGCGGCTGCTGGATGTGCCATTGCTGGGGCGTCCGGACTGGTGGGCGCTATGGTTCCAGGCATTCGCGCAGACGCCGGCACCCGGGGCGGAGCGCTTCGCCACCAACTTCGCTGCCGAGCATCTGGACGTAGCCGCAGCGATCGCCGGCCAAGRCATCGCCATCGGCTCGCCGATCCTGTTCAAAGCCGAGCTGGATGCGGGGCGCCTGGTACAAGCCCACGAAGGCGTGGCCAGCGATGGCCGCAGCTTCTGGTTTGCCAGCCCGGCAGGACGCAGCAACGCCCCGAAAATCGCGCACTTCCGTGAGTGGCTGTGCACCGAGGCAGCGGCGGCCCGGCATGCTGCACGATCCCTGCTGCGCAGGGTGGCCACGCCATGACCCAGAGCCCGGAACTGCTGCGCCGCCTGCTGCGTGCAAAAGACCACATGGACCGGGCCAGCCATGAAGACTGGCCGGTGGCGCGGCTGGCCGGGATCAGTGCGGTTTCCGCGGCCCATTTCGCGCGCTCGTTCAAGGACGCGTTCGGGGTGCCGCCGCATCGCTATCTGCTCAGCCGCCGCATCGAGCGCGCTGTCGCCCTGCTGCGCGATACCGACCTGCCGATCACCGAGATCGCACTTCAGACCGGGTGGACCAGCCTGGGCACCTTTGGCCGCATCTTTCGTGACATCACCGGCGACAGCCCCGGCGCCCTCCGCGACCGTGAGCGGACCGATGC
>NZ_JBFRFE010000102.1:0-9407 GCF_052114665.1 Stenotrophomonas sp. 2YAF22
CGTGCCACAGCTGTGCAAGGTGGCGCCGAACTCGCCCAAGTACCACGTCGAAGATGTGCACCGCGCCGGTGGCGTGTTCGGCATCCTCGGTGAACTGGATCGCGCCGGCCTGCTGGATACCTCGGTGCCGACCGTGCACAGCGCCACGCTCGGTGAAGCACTGGATCGCTGGGACGTGATGCGCAGCGACAACGACACCCTGCACACCTTCTTCAAGGCGGGTCCCGCCGGCATTCCCACCCAGGAAGCCTTCAGCCAGGCCACGCGCTGGCCGTCGCTGGACCAGGATCGCGCCGAAGGCTGCATCCGTGCGCTGGAACATGCCTATTCGCAGGAAGGCGGGCTGGCCGTGCTACGCGGCAACCTGGCCATCGACGGCTGCGTGGTGAAGACAGCGGGCGTGGACGAATCGATCCACGTGTTCGAAGGCAATGCGCGCGTGTTCGAAAGCCAGGACGCCGCCGTGGCCGGCATTCTTGCCGATGAAGTGAAGCCAGGCGACGTGGTGGTGATCCGCTACGAAGGCCCGAAGGGCGGCCCGGGCATGCAGGAGATGCTGTACCCGACCAGCTACCTGAAGTCGAAAGGCCTGGGCAAGCAGTGCGCACTGCTGACCGACGGCCGATTCTCCGGTGGCACCTCGGGCCTGTCGATCGGCCACGTTTCGCCGGAAGCGGCCAGCGGCGGTGTGATCGGACTGGTGGAGGATGGCGACCGCATCCGCATCGACATCCCGGCCCGCCGCATCGACCTGCTGGTGGAGGAGGCGACGCTGGCCCAGCGCCGCGCCGACGCCGATGCACGGGGCTGGAAGCCGCGCGCACCGCGCCCACGCAAGGTCACCAGCGCGCTGAAGGCCTATGCCCTGCTGGCCACCAGCGCCGACAAGGGCGCCGTACGCAACACCGCCCTGCTTGGCGACTGAAGACGGGTAGTGCCGGCCGCTGGCCGGCAGCTGCAGCGCACGTTGCCTGTCGTGCCGTCCACCCCGGGGGTGCATCATGTGCGACCCCCACACATGGACGTCCTGATGCGCCATTTCCTCAGCCTGATATCGCTGGCACTGGCCACTGCGTCCACGCCGGCGTTCGCCGACGAATGCCGCTTCGACAATCGTGCCCAACTGCTGGCGATGTCTCCGGCAGCATTCGACCACGGCCCCGGCGAGGGTTGGGACGCGCTGGTCCGGCGCGCCGGCTGCCAGTTGGAACTGGCTGACCTGTTCGCCGCATACCGGCGCCAGGCCAAGGCAAGCGGCCACCCAGCGTTGGCCTGGCACGAGGCGCAACTGCGCGCCTACGCGGGGCAACGCGATCCGGCCAGCGCGCTGATGCGCTTGACGTACAAGCCGGCGGGCGCCGATCCGGAAGGATGGAACCTTTATGTGGATGCGACCATCGCCTTTCTCGACGACGACCTGCCGGCACTGCGACGTGCCCGCGCGCGGTTGGCGGCGCTGCCGCTGCCGCCGGGCGCCACGCTCAGCGACGGCATGGCCGGAATGCAGACCAGGCAAGGCCCGCAGCGCGTCGCATGGCCGCCGCGGCTGCAGACCGTGGATGACCTGATCCGCTGCATGTACCAGCCCTACGCACTGGCATCCGAGTCGTGCCCGCAGTCGCAGGACTGAAGGGCGAAACGACCCTGCTCGCACGGCCGGGTCAGAGCCCTTCCTGCGGAAGGGATCTGACCCCGCTGCTCAGCCGATGGTGCGCTTGAACGGCGGCAGCGCGTCGATGATGCGCTTGCCGTAACGGCGGGTCAGCAGGCGCGAGTCGAGGATGATCACCCGCCCGGTGTCGGTGGAGGTGCGGATCAGGCGGCCGGCGAACTGGGTCAGCGTGCGCAGCGCATGCGGGATCGCGATCAGGTTGAACGCATTGAGCCCACGCGCTTCCACCCATTCGCTCAGGGTGGCGGTCTGCGGATCGGTCGGCACCGCGAACGGCACCTGGGTGATCACCACCGTGGTGCAGGCCTCACCGGGAAGATCCAGGCCTTCGCCGAACGAGTTCAGCCCGAACAGCACCGAACCTTCGCCGGCGGCGACACGGCGCAGGTGTTCGTCGATCATGCGCGTCTTCGACATCTCGCCCTGCACCAGCACCTGCTTGCGCTTGGCGGCCGGCATCAGGCCCGCCACCTTCTCCATCTTCCAGCGCGAGGTGAACAGCACCATCGAGCCCTTCGTCCAGTCCAGTTCCTTGCCGATGTAGCGCGCCACTTCGCGCGGATGGCCTTCGCGGTCATCGGGCGTGACCGGGAACGGCGGCACGATCAGCTCGGCCTGGTTGGGCAGGTCGAACGGCGAGGACAGCGAGACCATCTCAGCGGTTTCGGGGATGCCGTTGTCGATCGCCAGCGCCTGGAAGTCGCCGCCACCGGTCAGCGTCGCCGAGGTCATCACCACCGAATCCACTTCATCCCACAACAGCTTGCGCAGCACGTGCGCGGCCGACACCGGCGAGCCATGCAGCACCAGGTCGCCATCGCGGGTGGCGGTCACCCAGCGTGCCATCGGTGGCGCGCCTTCCTTGTCTTCGCGGCGCCAGACCTGCCACAGGTTGTACTGCTGCTCGATCATCTCCAGCGCCATGCCCAGGTTGCGCTGCAGGCGCTCGCGCGCCGGATCGTCCGGCTTGCCCTTGGCGACCTGCGCGGTGGCCGCGTGCGCCCAGTTGTAGAGGCTGCGGGTATCGTCGGCCAGCGCCTCGATCGGCTCGCGCCAGGTCTCGGGCAGGCGTCCGTTGGCCGCGCGCCACATCGGCTCCTCGTCGGCCGGCGCCGGCATCCATACCGCCTCGACGTGGTCGCGGAACGCACGCAGGCCCTTGGCCACGTTGCTGGCCGCGTCGATGGCTTCGTTCGGCAGCAGGTTGCCGAGGCGGTCCTTGTCGACCGCGCGGTAGGCACCGGCGATCAGGATCTGCAGGCGGCCGGTGCGCTTGGCCATTTCATCCAATGCCAGGCTGGCCGCGCCTTGGTCGATGGCCACGTTGCCCACGTGGTGGCCTTCGTCGAGTACCAGCAGCATGTCCGACGGCGCGGCGATCATCGGCTGGCCGTTGTCGCTGTCACCAATGGACAGCGCCGACAGCAGCAGCGCGTGGTTGGTGACCACGATCTGCGCATCGCGCACGGTGTTGCGCGAGCGCAGCACCGCGCATTGCGCCGAGTACGCGCAGCGTCGCCCCGCGCAGCCTGAGGCCGGGGTGGTGATACGGCTACGCAGGCCAGGACTGATGGTTTCCGGTGCGTTGTCGATGTCGCCGTCCCAGCTGCCGCTGGTGAAGGCCACGGTGAGGCGCTTGGCGATGTCCATCTCGATCGGCGCCAGCGGGCGGTCGAACAGCGGCTGCTCGTCCTCGAACATGCCGTTCTGCGCGCCCTCGCCGTGCGCCTCGGCGGCGTTGCGCGTGCACAGGTAGCGGGTGCGGCCCTTGGCCAGGGCAACGGTCGCCTCCAGGCCGGTGGCCTTGAGGAAGTTCGGAATATCGCGCTCGACCAGCTGCGACTGCAGCGCCACGGTACCGGTGCTGATCACCAGCTTCTTCTTGCTGGCCAGGGCAATCGGCACCCCGGCGGTCAGGTAGCCCAGGCTCTTGCCAACGCCGGTCGGCGCCTCGACCACGCCCACGCCACCGCTGGTGGACAGCGCACGCGACACCACGCCGATCATCTGGCTCTGCGAGCGGCGGGTGGAGAAGCCGGGGGTATTGGCCTGCAGCGTCGTGTACGCCTTGCGGATCGCGTCCTTCAAGGTGTCATCGAGCTTGCGTGGAGCGGCGACGGTTTCGGTCACGCCAGAACTACCGTAGCGGGGTCAGGCCGGCCATTGTCGCATGGCCGGCCACGGCCTCCGAGGCGTGGGCGCTGAACAGGGTCAGCCGCGTCGCGCGATGGCTGGATGCGCGCCCCGCAACACCACCGACGCGGCCAAGGCCGCCATCGGGGTCAGGGCGCCGCAGCGCGCAGCCGCAGCAGCCGTACCAATGCCCAGACCAGCAGTACCGTGCCAACGGCATCGAGCATCGCCAGGCCGAAGTGGACCACACCCAGCACGGTACTCAGCTGCGAGATCGCACTGAAGTCACCCTTGCTGACCATCCACATCGGCACCAGGTTGGCCAGCAGGCTGCCCATGCTGGACGCCAGCAACAGCAGCAGGCCGGTCAGCGCGCCGGTGCGTGCCGGATCGCGCGGCGCGCCCATCACCCAGACCAGGCCGACGCACAGGGCAATCAGCACCGGCAGGCGCACGCCGACCATGGTCAGCAGGGAGACCATCAGAGCCTGGGTATCCATCGATCAGTCCTGCCCGGCGAAGGCGCCGGCACCGGCGCGCAGCTGCTGGTAGACCTCGTCGGTCTGCGGGCGTACGGCATGCCACTGCAGGAAGCTCTCCGCCGCCTGCTCCACCAGCATGCCCAGGCCATCGACCGTGTTGCGGCACTGCGCGGCGCGCGCCCAGGCCAGGAAGGCGATGGCGGCCTCGCCGTAGTTCAGGTCGACGGCCGTGGTCATCGAATTGACCAGCGACAGCGGCAGCTTGAACTCGGCGTCGCGATCACGGCCGGCCGAGGTGGCGTTGAGGATCAGCTCGAAATCACCGAGGTCGCGCAGATCATCCCAGTAGCGGCTGAGCGCGCGGCCCGGCTCGCCCATGGCATCGATCAGTTCATCGGCACGTTCCGGCGTGCGGTTGACCACCACCAGTTCGGTGATGCCGGCATCCAGCAGCGCCGGAGCGACGCTGCGCGCCGAACCACCGGCGCCCAGCAGCAGCACGCGGCGGCCGCGCAGGTCCAGGCTGTGGCGGTCGGTGAGGTCGCGCACCAGGCCGATGCCATCGGTGGTGTCACCGTGCCAGCGGTCGCCCTTGCGCAGCAGGGTATTGACCGAGCCGGCGCGGCGCGCGCGTGCGGTCAGCGTAGTGCACACCGAGAACGCCGCTTCCTTGTGCGGTGAGGTGACGTTGGCACCGACACCGCCTTCGGAGGCGAACGCCTCCAGCCCGGCCAGGAATGCATCCGGGGCGAGATCGATGCTGCGGTAGTCGAGGGAGATGCCTTCCTGGCGACCGAACGCAGCATGGATCTGCGGCGACTTCGAGTGGGCGACGGGGTGTCCGAAGACGGCGTAACGATCGGTCATGGAATCCTCAAGCTGGCTAGACTGGTGCTCTTTCGTGCATGGACCTGGATGATGCGTATCGCCCCGACCCTGCTGGTGCTCGCCGCCAGTCTACTCTCTGCCCCGGTGGCGATGGCGTTGAACGAGTACGGCATCGAAGGCATGGGCGTGGTCTCCAGCCGTGCCGATGAAGGCCGGGCCACGATCAGCGCCGATGGCCAGCGCATCGTCTTCGCCCGCCGTGGCGAGGCCGGCTGGGGGCTGTGGCAGGCGCGCGTGGTCGACGGCCGCTGGCAGCAGGCGCAGGCGTTGCCGCTGGCGGTGTCCGGCGAGGTGCGCGATCCGTATTTCAGCCGCGACGGCCACTGGCTGCTGTTCGCAGCAGGCCGCGAGGGCCGGTCGGGGCTGTACCGGGCAGCGATCGCCGCCAATGGCAGCGTGGGGGCGCCGCAAGCGCTGGCAGGCGATGGTGGCCGCCATGAAGAGCGCGGGCCGGCATTGAGCGCGGACGGGCGACAGCTGCTGTTTGCCCGCCAGCAGGGCCGTGGTGCCGGCTGGGACCTGTTCGTGGCCACGCTGGACGCGCAGGGCGTGCGAGGCCCGGCGACGRCATTGCAGGCATTGAACAGCCCCGCCGATGAAACCGATGGCGACTGGCTGGGCAGCGCTGGCGCGGTGGCCTTCAGCCGTGGCAGCGGTGACACCGCGCAGGTCTGGACCAGCGGTTGCGCATGGACGGGCGCTGCGCTGCAGCCGATCGGACTGTCGTTCAACCAGGCCAGCGGCTGGACCGGCGCGCCGGTGGTCGACAACGCCAAGCCGGGCGAAATGATGGTGGCCAGCAACGCGGCGAAGTCGCCCCGCGCCGGTGGCGTGGATGTATACCGGCTGGCCGTGCCGAAGGTGGCGGCAGTGCCTGGGTGCGTGCGGTAGATCCACGCCATGCGTGGATGAGCGTTTGGTGGATGCCGACCGCCCCCCTCCGGTAGGTGCCGACCTTGATCGGCACAGAAACAAAACCGCCAACCAGGGTTGGCGGCTACCAGTAGATCCACGCCATGCGTGGATGGCCCGGGTCCCGGGCCACGGCGCTCAGCGCGACAGCACCTTCGCGCGCTGCTGCTCGTACTCCGCTTCGCTGAGCTGGCCGTTGTCCTTGCGCCGGTTCAGTGCAGCCAGTTCGGCCTGCACGCTTTCCGGCACGGCCTGCTCGCGGGCGACCCGGGCGGCAGCGGAGAGCTGCTCGGGCGGGCGCCGCGCGGCGCGCCAGGCAGCAACGAACACGCCGACGATGATGGCCCCGAACACCAGCGTACCGGTGCCCCAGATCAACCATTGCATCCAACCCATTTCAGGTCCCATCGCGTGTTCCTCCGTCCGTCGTGGGCGCTATTGTCAGCGCTCGCGCAGCCAACGCGCCACCTGCGGCGCGAAATAGGTCAGCACGCCATCGGCGCCGGCACGCTTGAAGCCCAGCAGCGATTCCAGCACGCAGGCGCGCTCGTCCAGCCAGCCGTTGGCGAACGCCGCCTTCATCATCGCGTACTCGCCACTGACCTGGTAAGCGAAGGTCGGAACCCCGAAGGTTTCCTTCACCCGCCGCACCAGGTCCAGGTACGGCATGCCCGGCTTGACCATCACCATGTCCGCGCCCTCCTCCAGGTCCAGCGCGATCTCGCGCATCGCCTCGTCACCGTTGGCCGGGTCCATCTGGTAGGTCTTCTTGTCGGCCTTGCCGAGGCTGGCCGCGCTGCCCACCGCATCGCGGAACGGACCGTAGAACGCCGACGCGTACTTGGCCGAGTAGGCCATGATGCGCACGTTGAGGTGGTGGTCGGCGTCCAGCGCACGACGGATCGCACCGATGCGGCCATCCATCATGTCCGACGGCGAAATGATGTCCGCGCCTGCCTCGGCATGCGACAGCGACTGCTTGACCAGCGCTTCGACGGTGATGTCGTTAAGCACGTAGCCCTTGTCATCGATGATGCCGTCCTGGCCGTGCGTGGTGTACGGATCCAGGGCCACGTCGGTCATCACCCCCAGCTCCGGGAAGCGCGACTTCAGCGCGCGGATCGCACGCTGCGCCAGGCCGTCCTCGGCCCACGCCGCCGAGGCGTCCAGCGACTTCTGCGAGGCATCCAGCACCGGGAACAGGTCGATCACCGGGATGCCCAGTTCCAGCGCTTCCTCGGCCACCTTCAGCAGCTCTTCGATCGACAGCCGCTCCACGCCAGGCATCGACGGCACCGCAACGCGACCGGCCGGTTCGTGCACGAACACCGGATAGATCAGGTCGTCGGTGGTCAGCGTGTTCTCGCGCATCAGGCGGCGCGAGAATTCGTCATGGCGCATGCGCCGCGGGCGGTAATGGGGATGAGGCATGGCAGGCTCCGGGGAGTGGCTATTGCAACAGGTAGCCCTGCGGCAGCAGGGGTGCGGGCAACGGGCGTTCGCCGAGGGCGTCGAGCTGGTCGATCTCGATGGTGCGCACCAGCGCGTCCAGCGGCAGGTCGTTCGGCTCCAGGCCGAACGGGTCTTCCATTTCTTCACCCAGCTGGTCCAGGCCGAAGAAGGCGTAGGCCAGCACCGCCGACAGCACCGGTGTGGCCCAGCCCAGCGAGCTGGCCAGGCCGAACGGCAGCAGCACGCAGAACATCCACGCGCAGCGGTGCAGCAGCAGGGTGTAGGCGAACGGCAGCGGGGTAGTCAGGATGCGTTCGCAGCCAGCCTGGATCGAGGACATCGCGTGCAGGCGCTCTTCCAGCTGGACGTAAAGAATGGAATCGAGCGTGCCGGCGCGACGGGCCTGGGCCAGTTCGGCGGCGATCATCGCCAGCAACGCATCGGGCACGTTCTCGCGCTGGGCGAGCTGCCCGCGCTGTTCCTCGTCCAGCCATGGCACCGCCGCCAGCGCGACGTCGCGGGCGCGCAGGCGCGCGGCCAGTGCATAGGCGAAGGCGGTGGTCAGGTAGCCGAGGCGCTGGCGGCGCGGTGCGTCGTCGGCCAGCAGCACCTGTACCTGCCGCGCCAGCGAGCGCGATTCGAACACCAGCTGGCCCCACAGCTTGCGGCCCTCCCACCAGCGGTCGTAGCAGGCGCTGTTGCGGAAGCTGAGGAAAATCGACAGGACCAGGCCGAGCAGGGTGAACGGGGTGACCGAGACACGCTCGATGCCGATCGGCGGCGCCAGTTCCACCACCGCGGCGACCGCGATGGACAGGATGAGGATGGCCAGCACCTTCGGCGCGATCGCCGGAACGATGGAGCCACGCAGGATGTACAGCAGTTGCCAGCCGTGGGGACGGGAACGAATGATCATGGGAGCAGCCGCGCAGGGCGCGGTTCGACAGGCACGCGGGGGGCTCGCGCAGCCGCCCATTCTACTCCCTGCCCGGCCGGCGGCCGTGTCCCTGCGACGCCCGGTCGCACCGGCCCGACCGGCTCAGATCACGCCGCCGCCCAGCCCCAGGCGCAGGATGCCGACCACCACCACGATGCCGTTCAGGATCAGCCCGGTCCACGCCCGGCCGCGCTTGCTGGGGTGGGTGAACAGGATGCCGAGCGCGGCGATGATCGCGCCGACCGCGGCGAACGGGATCAGGAACCAGTTGCCCCAGCCCAGCAGCGGTATCAACGCCAGGATCATCCACAGCAGCGCCAGCACGCCCCACAACAGACTGATCACACCCATAGCGCCCTCCGGTGGTTGTTCATGCGCCAACCATAGCCGTTCCCGGCAGCGCCGCCTACCGCCGTTGCCGTCAGCCTCACCGGCCCCGTGCTAGCGTGCGGCCATGGGTCGAGCCCCGATGTTGGCGCCGATTCAGAGTGCCCGGCTGATGATCCGAACCAGTCCTACAGGGGTATACGCCATGAACATCCGTTGGGTCGCCTTGGCGGCCGTGCTGCTGACCGTTGCCGGTTGCGCCAGTACCTCCAAGGTCATGCTGGGCCGCGCCCGCGCGCCGATCGATCCGTCCCAGGTGCAGATCTATTCGACGCCGCCCGCCGGTTCGCAGGAAATCGCCCAGCTGGAATCGTCTTCGGCGGTGGGCTTCGGCACGCAGGGCCAGACCGATGCCGCCGTGGCTCGCCTGAAGCGCGAAGCGGCTGCACTGGGTGCCAACGGCGTGATCCTGATGGGCGTGGGCAGCAGCGGCTCACCGGTCGGCATGTCGGTGGGTGCCGGCAGTTACGGTTCGCACGTGGGCGGCGGCGTGGGCATCGGCATACCAACGACGCAGAAGCGCGCCGCCGGCGTGGCGATCTGG